>JAZDKH010000306.1:0-2396 GCA_043803325.1 Methanobacteriota archaeon
AGACTGATCAATAATGGGAGTACATTTGAACTCTTCGTGGACATGAGTCGCAAAGAGTGGCGGCATTGCAGCCTCATTCGCAAAGGTATATCCCATCCGGGCATAGGCATATCCGGTCTTCCAGGTAGAAGGGACTGAAGATCCCATCTCCATCCACTTCCCCTGCCTCATATTACTGCCCTGATATGATCCTCTGAAGAGCTTATCTTCAGGTCGCATCAGTCGTCCGGTGTTCACTTTCGGACCAGACACATGAGTGTGGATGTCCATGCCCCCGGCCATGACGGTCTTTCCGGTTGCATCTATTATTGTCGCATGAGATGAGACTTTTTCGACAATTTTACCATCACGTATTGAAATGTCTGCTCTATCTCCACGTATGCCGGTAATCGGATCAAAGACATACCCGTTGCAAATAAGGAGTTCTTTCATGGGTCATTCCCCTCCTTCCTGAGTATCTCCATCCGGTCAGCAATCCTGATGAGGAGGGTTTCATCATCCAGGAGCCCTTCTGATGGTTCGATCACTTTTCTGAACTGAATCGGGACATTATCCATCCGGTACACAATCCCTCCTGTATCAACACCACAGGTACAGACCGGAATGTGGAGGTCTGCGATCTCGGAGGACATGGTGATATTAGGATCAATTGTGATCCAAGGGTGTTTTTTCAAGTGTTGTACGGCATCTATAGGAAAATGGGCCGCTGCATCGGTCCCGATGTTGATAAACATATCAACCTCGTCACGCACTGTCATATCAATAGTGCTTGTCTCACCTGGATTCATATGGGCGTAATGGTGTTTGGTGAGGTCCAGGCAGTAGGGAAATCCGAACGTCCATGACCAGACTACTCCTGCTCCTGCAATATTATAATGACCTCGCATGGCCATGATTGACCATTTCGCATAGGTATTCAGATCCCGCACCAGAGATATGGCATTATCAACATTATGGTTGCGACCATCAGTATGAGTCAGACCCATACCGAAAAAGACGGTTCCAAACTTTGCCTTCATCATAATGTCGGCTATAAGAAGGATTGTCTGTTTTTTAATACCTGCAACCTCATCAGGGAGATCATTCCCATATCCGAGAACAATCATCCGGAATGCATTAAATAATTCATAATCGTGTCCCTGTTTTATCTTGAGATGATAATCTGCGTTTTTTGCGGTATCAGTGGCTCTTGGATCGATAACGATGATCGTTCGTTCACTCTGGCCTCTTCCGGTAAAGAATCCTGCCGGGAATGTAGAGTATCGGGACATGTGCCTGGGATGTGCATGAACTGGATTTGAGCCCCAGTACACGATAACATCAGCACGGTTTTTCACCTCTCCCAGGGTACAGGAAGGATATCCGTTGTCGAAAACAGCAAGAAATGAAGGGCCATGGCAGATAGTAGCGCAGTTATCAAGCATCCCTCCTGCAAGGTCCATAACCCGGGCTGCAGATGCATGTGCTTCACAGTTTGTTGAACCAAATCCATACATCAGGGGCTTTTTAGCGGTAATCAGGTGTCGGGCAGTCCAGTCGATCGCTTCATCATAGGAGATAGTCTTCATAGACCCATCCGGTTGACGGAGGCGGGGAAGGACAACCCGTTCATCAGAATTGGCATGTTTAAAGATCTCATACCCGATAGCACAGGCATTCTCAACATCAAGGATCTTCTTTCCGTCATCAGAAATGGTTACCCTGACATCATCGCATACACAGCCGCAATACGGGCACCCAACATTTTCGATTATTTTTGGCAATTCTCACCCCCCTGTCCACATACCGACCGAACGCATGACAAGTTCGAGAGCAGATTTTATTCTCTCATGAGGGGCAGGCTCTACTGTCACTGGAAACCCGCTATACTGGGGAGCACCGGTGCACTGAGTTCGGGATGGGACGATCTGATTAGCCCATACTCCCTGGCGAATATGACAGAGACCTTGTTCACAGGTCTGTTCACCAATAATTGCCTTCACAATGACCTGGCCACATTCACTGGTTACCCGGGCATTGGTATCTTCAGCAATCCCGAGGATATCCATATCAAGTTCATTCATCTCAATGATGCTACAAGCTCTGAAATACTCTGGAGATGTCTTTCCAATCTTCATGGCTATCCCTTCTTCGATAGCCCGGTGGGTGATCATGTTTAAGGTATATTTTTCTCCCATGGGATCTCCCGATAGATCTCATTCCTGTGAGTTGTTTGTGAATGGTCGCATGTACTGATTATCGGCTCCAGACTGTTTCAACAGAATTCAGTCCCCCGATGGACCATGTTCTGTTAAATTACCCCGAATCATTAACCCTAAAGAAATTTCTATGGGGTTCATATCAGTCGTATGGTAACTATGCCGTATTCAGTGATCATGTATCTCTTCAGGAAAGAG
>JAZDKH010000307.1:0-4745 GCA_043803325.1 Methanobacteriota archaeon
CAGGTTTCAGGTGAAGTTCGGGGATATTCTTGGAATCTGCATCAGGTTTGATGTTCGGAATTACTTCACGTCCTTCGTAATCATCCCGGTGAGCAAACTCGTATCCCGCAACCACTATCTCCATACCAAGGTCGCGAAGAAGATGCATGTAGTGATGGCTCCGTGAACCTCCCACAAATGCAAACGCTGTCTTTCCCTGGCATATCTTGCGGTACTGCTCGATTACCGGCATGATCCTGGCCTCTTCCCGGGCAATGACCTCTTCAGTCTTCTTGATCAGGGTTTCATCACCGAAACACTGGGCAATCTCGCGCAGAGAGTTCATCGTCGACTGGACGCCTATGAAGTTGACCTTCAACCATGGAGTCCCGTACTTGGTCTCCATCATCTCAGCGATGTAGTTGATCGACCGGTGACACTGAACCAGGTTCAGATCAGCCTGATGGAGATCCTTTATCTCAAGATAACTGGTATCTCCGGTAAGGACGCAGTTGATGGTGTATCCGATATCCCTGAGAATCCGCTCTATCTCCCAGCCGTCTCCTCCGATGTTGTACTCACCGAGGATGTTGATCACAAACTTCTGGTTCGGATCGCGGTCCTCACCGGTTCCAATCACAAACTCCATCAGGTTGTTGTTTGCAATATGGTGACCTGCTGACTGACTGACACCCTTGTATCCTTCGCAATTGAAGGATAAGACCTGGATTCCGTGTCTCTCCTGTGCGGCTTTTGCTACCGCACCGATATCATCACCGATGAGACCAACCGGGCATGTTGCACAGATCGAAATAGCCCGGGGATGAAACATCTCCACGACCTCATCTATCATCTTCGCAAGCTTCTTCTCACCGCCAAAGACGATGTCGCTCTCCTGCATATCGGTGGTGAAACACAGGGTTGAGAATATCTGATCTGCCGGAGTATTATCGTCTGCCCGTGCTTTATTTCGCCTCGTTCCCCAGGCATAGTATGAGCAGCCTACCGGACCATGGACGATATGGACCATATCCTTGATGGGTCCGATTACGACACCTTTGCATCCTGCATAGGCACACCCCCGCTGAGAGATAATACCCGGAATGGTCCGGGTATTTGCCTCTATCTGCTGACAGGCCTGAGTGGAATCTTTCAGGATGAGATGCTTCCTGCGGTTCTTGAGTACCTTCTCTGGAAACTGATTGAGCATCTCCCCTATTCTTTCTTCACTTATTGACATCTGACTCAAATCCTGTATTACCAGATTGCTGCTTCTCCAGCTTCTCCGGTTCTCACCCGAATGGCATCAGCGATAGGCAGAACGAATATTGTGCCATCTCCGACTCCGTTTTCAGTCTTGTTTGCTGTCGTTATCGCATCGATGATCCTGGGAACATCATCATCATGGGCCAGGATGGTAAAGAGCCGGCGGGGGAAGAGACGGGAGCCATCAAGGAAACTCACAACCTCCCGCTCTGCCTCTTCAGCATCAATACTCTCATTCAGTGCAAGTTCCAGAAGCTGTTTCTTACGCTCCTGAATTACTGACAGATCCTCAACCGGTTTGCCTCTTCCGAGGACCTTGACCGCGGTGAATCCGGCGACTCCGGTATCGATCAGTGCCTTTTTTGTTGCATTCGTCTTGTTCATCCTGACGACTGCCATTATCTCTTTCATCTGACCGCCTCCAGTCAGAGGCCTCTGCCGCCTCGTGAGATGGTGTAAACCTCTTCAATCGGAGTGATGAAGATCTTCCCGTCTCCGAATGTTCCATCCTCACCGGTTCGTGCGGTTTTGAGAATTACATCGATGATGTTTTCTTTCTCTTCGTCATGGATGGCAACCATTATGAGGATTTTTGGAATCTCATCATAGAGAATCCCCCCCATCCTGATACCTTTCTGTTTTCCTCTGCCCACTACATCTACGACAGTAGCTGCCGGGAATCCTGCTTTAGACAACTCTGAAAGAACTTCATCCTTCTTTTCAGGTCTGACTATGGCTCTGATGAGTAACATCTCTCTCCCCTCCTACACCATTACATTGCGTCAAGGAATCCGTGCTGCATCATCAGTTCTTCAAGCCGGTCCTGAGTCATCGGTTTTGGTTTGACAAACAACTTGTTCGAGTCGATTGCCTCTGCAAGATTCCTATACTCCTGTGCCCGACCGGATTCTGGATCGAAATCAATCACGGTCTTCTTGTTGATCTCGGCCCGCTGAACCAGATTATCACGGGGGACAAAGTAGATCAACTGGGATCCGAGTTCTTCTGCAAATGCCTTGAGCAGAGGTAACTCGTTGTCAACCTTACGACTGTTACAGATGATACCGCCAAGCCGGACTCTCCCGTTTTCAGCGTACTTCTGAATACCCTTGGCGATGTTGTTTGCTGCATAGAGAGCCATCAGTTCTCCGGATGCAACGATGTAGATCTCTTCTGCCTTACCTTCACGGATAGGCATTGCGAATCCTCCACAGACCACATCTCCAAGCACATCATAGAAGACGTAATCAAGGTCAGGAGTGTATGCCCCGAGTGATTCGAGCATATTAATGGACGTGATGATCCCACGACCAGCGCACCCTACTCCCGGCTCCGGCCCTCCTGATTCAACGCACATTACATCCTTGAATCCGGGTTTAAGGATTGCATCGAGTTCAATATCATCACCTTCATCTCGAAGGGTGTCCAGAACGGTCTTCTGACAAAGTCCGTGTAGAAGCAGACGAGTGGAGTCTGCTTTCGGGTCGCATCCGACGACCATAATCTTCTTCCCTGCTGCTGCGAGTGCTGCGACCGTGTTCTGTGTAGTAGTGGATTTTCCGATCCCACCCTTTCCGTAAATTGCTACTTGTCTCATCGTATTTCCTCTGATTTCGTAATTTTTCAATGCTATTCGCTACCATTCTTCAGGAAGGGCTCCTGCTTGTTATTATGGCAGGGAATTCCTTCCCTTTCACCCAACTCCCGGTTCAGGACCGCTGGCTTTGATTTTTCACCCTGATAGCCGGAGTGAAGAATCTGGAGCATGATGTACCCATACTTCGGAAATATCCAAATTGTATAGGCGATGCCGTGGTCTTTCCGCCCGAAAGTAGGTATTAGAAATACCCTTTGAGTGCGAACACACTGCACAAAGTCTTCGAACCAAGTATACCCCGGCCCCAAACAAACTCCTGCAGGGAGGCACTCATCCTGCCTTTTGCATCTACAATGTTCTGTTGCATCACTCTACCTCCAAGGTAGTTGATCTAATGTTGTTTTCAGTAGCATATATATTTTCCGGAAAACTCATTCTTTCCACCAATATAATAAACTACCTATTTGTAATTCTCCATCAATTCATCTAATACATAAAATAACCCACAAATAGGTCGATCAGAGGATATAAATGCGATAATCGAAGAGAACACGAACCGTTAGGTTCTGAAAAAATTATCCACCAAATGTGATTATCGTACTGAGCACTGATAAATGGCCGTGAAGACACCCTCTCTGTTACAGAAAGGATAGATCCAGGATTACCACCTGTGCCAGGATAAAAAATATACAGTTATTACTATAGCCATTTTTTCAGACTTTTCTGCACAGTCTTTTGCCCGAAAAGCCTTTCATACACCATAGTCCCAACACTTATCCCAAGTCCCGCACTCACCGCATATACGCAACAGGGTTTTGCCGGACAGAGCCGACATCGGGGGCCAGGTGCACAATAACTCATCCCAAGCACATAGAGAGGCCGATCCAGCATCCAGGGATCCTTTGAACAGATCATCCGGGCAAGATATCGCGCCTGATAGGGGGTAATTCTGCTTCCCTCCCCGCAGGCTATCCGGGCAAGCACCCGTGAGTCAACAACGTCCCCTACGATATCGTAGGCCCCTTCCAGGTATCCCTGATCCTTTAGAGCACCGATCACCAGACAGGCGGTGGATCTTGGAACATCAAGAACTTTCAATCTCCGAAAGATTTCCTGTGGGTTGTCAAAATAGCCTTCCCATATCTGCCTGGCATCTCCATGATAATACCTCACCATCAAACCAGCAACTTCACGTAGACGGATATGCACGGCAGGTTCAGGATGGAGATGATACTCCCAGAACTGCTCCCCCCATCCCTCCGGGGAGTGAGCCAGGATTGACCGCCAGAGGTTTTCCGGATTTTCAAGTACTTCGTCAGTGAAATACGCGGTATTGTCCCAGACATCAGTCTTCCCTGCCTGAAGTTCAAGAATACAGGCACAGAGAAACTTATTTGCATCCCGGAGAGTCAGACCTTCCGGCCTCACCCCTGACAGCCATGGCCATTCACTCTCACGAAACTTCGGCTCTGACCGACGAAGGTGGAGCAGGGTGCGACCGGCTATACGCATCAACTCCGGGATATACCGGTACACATCAGGTTCTGGGCCAATCCCTGCTGCAGCAAGTTCCCGTACCAGATTAATGAGACGAACTGCATCATCATGCTGAGTGCCAGATATCACTTCAATATATCCTCCGGTTTATCACGCATCTTTATCAGATTATCCATTGACATCACGTGTTCACATCTGGCTAGTGCAATACGCCCGGAATTTGGTATATCCGACCTGATGACAACAAAAAACCGGAAAAACTCCTGGAAAAGCCGTGAATTAAACCTGACCCTGACACCCGTTATCCCCTCCCCATCACGAATCTCTTCTTCCAGGCGAGTACAATCCTCTGGTTGTACAGATGTACTGATATTACCAGTCATTGCAGATATCACCCCGTCACCCG
>JAZDKH010000308.1:0-21056 GCA_043803325.1 Methanobacteriota archaeon
TTCTTTCAAAAATAAAAAATTCAGACTCGATACTTCGCATAACTCTTCAATGTTTTAACACTCTTTATATCTTCTGGTTTTACCTATTCCGGAATAATATGGAAAAATACCGGATTAACATTAAAACAGAATATTCCTGCAAAATAAAAGCGGAATCCGAATTATCAATAATTAGAGGGCCTTATCCTGCGAAAGAGATGTTTTTTTATTTATCATCTAGGACTTACGCGAAACGACTTTTAGACCGAAAGATCAATATATTATTAATTAAATAAAAATATTGCGTGCCCCCTTTACCGAAGTGTAGTGACAAAGACTACATCCACTTTTTAATGGCGGCTCAATGTGATGCCTCATGCGTAAAAGCCGCTGATTGTTATTCCGAGATTGGGATCAATATCGCTCATGATTCCTTCAACCGATTTCTGACGAGACAGTCTCTTACTAACGAGGCGTTGTGGAAAGAGGTTGAACCATATGTCGAGAAAATGAGTGGTTGGTTTGTGCTTGATGATACGGTGATAGATAAAATCCACTCAAAATTTATCGAAATGACATATTATCAATGGAGTGGGAAGCATCATGGAATTGTAAAAGGGATAGGTCTTATCAGTCTGGTATGGACTGATGGTTCATTCACCTATCCACTCGATTATCGGCTTTACGATCCTGAAGCTGATGAAATGACAAAAAACGATCATTTCAGGGAAATGATTAATACTGCGGTAAATCGAGGTTTCAAACCCAATGTAGTCCTATTTGATAGTTGGTATTCTGGTATCGAAAACCTAAAATTTCTCCGAAATCTTGGATTAAATTGGTTCACAAGACTAAAGAAAAATCGCCAGGTGAACCCTGAACGGTCTGGGAATGTTGGAGTAGGGACATTGACACTGCCTACTGATGGAATGGAAGTCCATTTAAAAAAATTCGGGTTTATCCGTGTCTTTCATTCAGTTAATCCTAGAGGGAAAGATAGGTACTGGGCGACAAATATTCTGCAGATGGATTATGCAGATAGAAAGAATCTACAGTCAATATGTTGGACAATTGAAAATTATCATCGAACGATAAAAGAAATCTGCTGTCTCGAAAAATGTCCGGTTCGAAAAAGGATAGCACAAAAAAATCATATTAATTGTGCTTTGAGAGCATATTTGCGATTTGAGTTTGAGCATTCTGAAACTGGAAATTCTCCATATACTATAAAATGGGAGATCCAAAAAGTAGGGATCAACACATTTCTTAAAGGCAAAATTGCGCGATAATTTTTTTTAAACGCGTTCTGCGTAAGTCCTATCATCTAAGATTAAATGAATTATTTACTGTTTCTTGATAACAGAATAATGTAATGCTCTTTTGATTATGGTATTGATATCTCTTTGAATACTCATAATTCCGGTTGATCCTGATCCGGTATCTGTTCTGGATTTCCTCTACCCGGATGGTATGGCAGAATATGAAGACAAAATTGAACCAGAATGATAATCCTTTTCATGAGAGGATAGCTAAAAACCCCATTTTTTACAATGGATTTTATATTGGGCTTATATACTCAACTCTCTGGAAGGGGGGTTTTTAACTATTCTCATGAAGATATATGCTTCATTCTGCCCGCCTAACGGAAAAAAATAAGGAAATTATTCCTTTTTTAAAAACCTTGATGAAACCTGGGTATCAGGCCTTTAGATATGAAAATGCTTCGCATTTTCATAGAAAATTTATTTCCGGACTGCATAACCCAGACCTGCCAGTGCCAGACCGCACACGGCTGCCCAGGGAGATAATGGTGATTTGGTCGGCATCGGTGCCGGAGGTTGTGTGGGAACTGATGTTGGTGCTACTGTAACAATCCCGGTCAGAGTGACCGACAATCCGGATGCCTGATCAGGCACAATATGTACATCTCTGCTATATTCTGAATAGCTGTCTTTTTTGATGAGAATGGAATGAGGACCGATAGCGACCCCCTGGAGCGTGAGCGGAGATATTCTCTCATCAAGAACTATAAGTTTCACGAATCCGGTGGTGAATGTTGAATACCCCCCATTCCTGACAACCGGGCCTAAATTATAACCTCCTCTCCTGGGACGGGTATCTGAAGGTGGTCTAAATGTGCCTCTATAACCTCCTCACTCCGAAACATATCCTGGTAGCGGACTCGTCCACCTCTAACCATACAACCTCGAAGACCTTGGAGAGATCTTCTGAACAATAGTATCAGAAGATACCTATATTGAATTGGAGATACAACTGGTTTTTCAGAAAATTCATTATGTCAGAATATCCAATATCTCTCAATGTCTTCCTCAGTAATAGAACGGGGTGGAAAAATCCTGCTCCCCCTGAATCTTAAAGAAAGACTTGGGATGAATGATGGTGATGAAGTAGATATTGAACTATTTGGAAGTTCTCTCCTGATTCGTCCAAAGAAAAATAAACCAATAAATATCTCCTCATTAAAAGGATGTGTCCACGATAATGAAACAGATCCCCTGACTCTCAAATCAATATGGAAGATGTAATATTCATTGATAGTAACATCTGGTGTTATTATTTTAATAAATCAGCTTCAGAACACAAAATAATCAGTTTAGCGGTAGATCAGGTATTAAAGGAAACTGGAGTTGCAATAAATTCAGTAATAATCATGGAAGTGGCTCATTACCTATATCGACAGATACCAGAAAAAGCAGGTGAATTTGTTGATGCTTTTCTTTCGTATCCATTTCATTTTTTTGAACTCGATCTCAGGACTGTTCACCATGCAATACAAATATTGGATACGTATTCGTGCTCAGGTATTGGAGGACGAGATGCAACAATTATTGCATCGATGGAAATATCCGGTATCAGACGTCTTATGACAAATGATAAGGCCTTCAATCATGTCAAATCAATTGAGGTTGTAAACCCATTAAATTCGAAATAACTGCCAAATATCAGATCCGAATTTATATCCCTCCCTCTTCCTGGATACATGGTAATGCTTATTCTTTTGTTTACGGTAAAAAAGCAGAGTAACTTGTAGATAACTGTCTTTATGTTTACTAAAAATCGCGTTCGTCAATCACCATAAGATCATTCAGATCTTCAACCATCAAATATCTGGTGAAGTCGATATTTTGATTTGGGATGAGGGGTGTGAACCAAAAGATCTGCAGTCCGTTGCAATAAAAAATAAGGAAAGGTACGAAATGTACCTGAATACATCCACCGCGGACGAGTTGAAGGAATGACCTGAACGGGATATCACTCACGTTGCAGCCTATTTAATTCGATAATCTGCGTGGTGGTACGACACCGGGATGCATGGTCCCGATCTTTACCTGGAGGCGAAGGCCCTACCGAATTACGTTGAATGGCTGAAGGAGGCGGCTCCTGTATCGGGCGTTTCCCACAATGTTCTGGGGGGAATGAAACAGGGAGAAGCACTCGGGAGGACCGGACCTATTGTTGAAAGTATTCAGAAGGTCCAGTCCGTTGACCTCGTAACAACTCCTGATGGTATCTCTCGAAATACCGTCATGCGAGGTATCTCCATTTGCGTGGAAGTTTAACCATGAGAATATACACACGTGTAGCCGGGGAGGTTATCAGTTGATCTTTTTAATTTTCTGGAGATTCCTGGAGACTGTCCACTCTTATAGTAGGGTCGCTATTAGCGTCACTTCTGTAAGGGTATAGTTCCATCACCTTAAATCAGATAAAAATAATACCCTTTTACAACAGTTTCCCCGGCCAATAATAAAATTTGGGCGCTGCATAAAGAAGTACTGGCAATGTCTTATCTTGGATAAAAGAGCATTGAGAAGGAGAGATGGAAGGAGGAACCTATTATCCTCTCCCTGATAATTATGAATAAACTCCGGTTTCCGGGTGGTATTTTTGAGTATAGATGATTCTTTTCATAAAGGGCTGAAAGCCTATCGGGACGGAAGATATGAGGAGGCTGTTTCATTACTATACAGTGCTGTTTCTGATAATGAAGAGAATCACAAGGCATGGAATGCTCTTGGGGTTACATTTTCAAAGATGGGGCGTATTGAAGAAGCAATCAACTGTTATGAAAACGCTCTCAAATACGATCCTGGGAATATGTCCTATGAACAGAATCGGGATCAGATTGTCCAGAAAGCGTTCAGCAGGTTACCTCAGGTTCCTGATCTGGAGCGACCTGCTCCGGTAGTGATAAATTATCAGAGGTTTATTGTCCCTTCTATACTGCTCATCCTTGTCGGACTCATCGCGATATATGTTCTATTCATATCATCTTTTTTAGGTGGTGGGGATATTAGTACGCAGCAGCCCACACCCCTGCCGACACCGGAGATCATCCCGTTCGTTACTCCTGAAGTAGCACCTTCTTCATCAAATAATTCGTTAAATTCATCGGATCAGAATGCAACAGCTTCTAACGATTTAGTTGCAACTCCTGATATACTGCCTTCTCAACCTGAGTCCTCAATCATCATAACTGGTGACCTTATTGGTAAGTATTATAATGGTCTTTCAGAGGTAACATTCCCCATCGGGATAGCTGATGGTGGGATACCCCAATATCTCCCCAGGGTTAACTATCTCTGGTCAGTGGGAACGATGGATCCAATCCAGGTTCTTCCTGCAAATCCAGCATCTGGAACAATGAAACCTGGTAAAACCCAGTTGGTCACTATTCAGATACCCCTCAATCAGCAGCCGAGGGCAGGAGAAAATTTCAGTATTGAGATTCGACCGGCATCCGGAGCTCCAACCTCTTTTGTCGCCTCACTTCCTTCTGATTATAATGGGGGCATAATTAAGAACCCAGCATACCAGAAAACAGGTTCGTCGTCTCAGTCTGTATCGGTACTCCCTTCGAACAGTACAGACGCGAATTTGATTCTTGATGGTTCCCTGAGCGGATATTACTCAAATGAACTGGAACAACTGACCTTTACCATTCGGACAGCAGCAACCGGTACTCCGCAGGATCTTACCCGGATTACCTATCTCTGGAATATCGGAACCAATGCTCCAGTTCAGATCTCTAAAATTAACCCATCCTCTGGAACAATTAATCCAGGGGAGCGGCAGTTGATTACTCTCACGATTCCTGAAGATAATCGTCCTCTAGCAGGTGAATCGTTTACCCTTGAGATAAAACCTGATATTGGTCAGTCAATCATTGAGAAGAAGACTCTTTCATCAGGGTATAAAGGCGGGACGATATCCTAACCTTTTCTGGTTAAAAAAGAAAAATATCGGTGTTTTTTAATCATTCTTGTAAGCACGAAATGAGATCTTTTATGTCCTCATTCCAGACCACTCTCCGCCATTCGTGTCACTCTCCCCGGTTCCCCAGGTACCCGTGAATGAGCAGCAGTCATCTCTGAAGAGGAATGTAAATCGTCCTTTTTCGTCCCCAAGGACAGATCCGGGTTCAGACCATACTCCGGTGAAAATGGGTCCAGTGAGAGTCCCGTCAAAGGTTCCCCTGCTCTGTCTTGTGTAATTGCCGGTGAGAGTGATCCGGTCATATGAAACTGATGTGTCAGTCAGGCTGATATCACCCCAGTTTGTCTTCCACGTCCCTGATACATCACATCCAACATCAGTTACCCGACTCTGTTTCAGAGGTTCCCAGGAGACAGTGAATCTCACTTTATCTGCAAGTTGAAGGTGTGTATTGACCACTATCACAGGAACTACCTGAATATTCCATATCTTTGGGGTTTCATTGTTGGAATAATACCGTGAGACTGTTGTTAGAGAGAGACCATCTGATACTCCTTGCCTCGTTCCAATGATTGCTCCTTTCTGATAATATGTTTCTCCAAGAAGGAGACCTGGTGATGTATTCGCATCCGGAGAGCCGGTATTCCTGAATAATATCCGTTGTTCTCCATCTATTGTTCCAGCTCTCCAGAATGGCTCCTGAGTAAGGGTAGTGGTAATGATACCTGGCCCTTTCGGAACCATGAGAAGACCCGGACCCGGCAGCTTCATGTTACCGTTATTCCAGCATTCTACAAATGAACTTTCAAGCGTTAGCAGGTTTTCTGCTGATACACCGGGTATCAAAAATATCATACCTGTCAGGAATATAAGAACAATAATTGAATATTTCATCTTTTACCTTGACTTAATCTCATCAGATAACAATGATAATAGTTCCGATACTCATCAGAAGGGTATAGAAAAAAATATGGTGAAGATGATAGTGAGTATCGTTATTTCTGGTGGTAATATGTATTATCTTGCTGGACATATCACCTCTTTGAACCACCAAGTGATCCGAGTAGTCCTCTGACCAGAGATCTCCCGACCTGGGTTCCGATACTTTTTGCGACTGATACCGCAATGTCCCCAACGATCTCCATTATCAAGAATTGAGATAAGGGCTTCTCCAATTCCAAGTTCTGATATAGCTTTTTCCGTATCAAATGCGGGGTTCTGCCGGAATGATCTGGCTGCGGTCTTCACTGCTTTTTCTTCGTTCGGGGTAGTTGCCCGAAGGGCGTGCTGGATTTTGTTTCCAAGTTGTCCGAGGACATCCTCCGGGATATCAGACGGGCTTTGGGTGATAAAGTAAACTCCAACCCCTTTTGACCTGATTAGCCGGACTATCTGTATAATCTTCTCTTCAAGAGCTTTGGGTGCATCTTTAAAGAGGAGATGAGCTTCGTCAAAGAAGAATACGAACTTTGGTTTCTCAAGGTCTCCAGCCTCGGGAAGGTTCTTATATAATTCTGATAGAAGCCAAAGCAGGAAAGTCGAGTATAGCTTGGGGGATTGCATCAGACGTTCAGCGGCGAATAGATTGATGACTCCTTCTCCATCTTTTTCCCTGATCAAATCAGGGATATCCAGAGCGGGCTCACCAAAGAATTTATCGGCACCCTGATCTTCAAGGGTGAGAAGAGCCCGTTGAATCGCTCCGGTTGATGCGGTGCTGACGTTTCCATATTTTAATTTAATATCGCTCGCGTTTTCTGCGACATATGTTATCATTGCCCTGAGGTCTTTCAGATCAAGGAGTAAAAGACCATTCTCATCTGCTACTCTGAAGACGATTGAGAGTACTCCTGATTGGGTCTCATTCAGATCAAGGATTCGACCCAGGAGTAATGGACCCATCTCTGATATGGTGGTTCTAACCGGATGGCCACCTTCTCCAAAAAGGTCCCAGAAGGTTACCGGATACCCGGCATATGAGAAATCAGTCATCCCAAGCTGCTGGATTCGTTCATTGATCTTTGGATTGCCTCCCCCCGGGGTAGCGATACCAGAGAGATCTCCCTTAATATCGGCAAGGAAGACGGGAACACCTATCCTGCTCAGTCCTTCAACGAGAACCCGGAGGGTGATGGTCTTTCCGGTTCCCGTAGCCCCGGCAATGAGACCATGTCGGTTCATCATCTCTGGGAGGATATGTATATCAATTTCGCCCTTTGCAACCAGCATTGGTTCAGCCATTGTACTACTGATATCAGGAGAAGACAGAGATAAAGGTTTCAGCAAGGAGGTTGAAGGAAAAAGCATCACCCATTCGCCCTAGCTAGGAAATTGACTCGATCTCCTCACCGGTATTCTCAATAAGTGATGATGAGTACCGACGTTTCATTCAATTACTCTCAAAGGAGTGCAGAATAGAGGAAATAAAGGTTAATAGACTTCATCATGATCTCCAATCTCAAAGAGAATGATCTCATCTGGTTGAGTTTGTGAAAACAAGAATATTAACCGGTGTTTCAGGTTATTCGTGCCGACCATTTCCCCTGAAGTCGGCCTGAAAGTGAATGGGTATAAAGAGATCTATCAAATGGATCTGTACAGAGCAAACGTATTTTATTTTGAAATTCCTCTTTTAATCCAGGGTTTTTTCGAAGCCACTTTTTATAGCTTCTCGTAAATCCCGTTCCCTAAGAAACTTTATACCTCGTTTTCAAGGTCAGCGAATAGATCGTCAGGAGTTCCTGTTTTTTATATCCCCCTTTCATATTCTTTCATCGTCTCATCACAACGTTGGGCAATCGCTTCTCTGGACTCTTCGATACGTCTTTTTTCCAATACCTCATACAGAAGCGTTCTTCCTTCGGGATCAAGTGCCTGAATCTCTGTCAGGATATGTTCAACAATTGAACCGGTTAGTGTAGACATATTGGCAACTCCTCTTGGTTTTCCTAGTAACCTTTTACCTTTGCTGAAATAATTAGTGGTCTGCTCCAAATATATTCCCTCCGAACAGAATTATAAATGTAACCTCAGTCACATTGGTGTAGATGCCTCTGAATTCAAGATCAAAAATGAGAATTTATAGATCACGCTGTAATTAGGTTTAATTATCTCTTTGCTTTCTAATCCGCTCGATCATTATTTTTTTCTTTTTTATCGCGGCCGCAGCTGCTAGGTCCACTCCTGCCCGCATCTCCTCATAATCACGGCTTTCTTTGTCAACGAGTTTTTTGAGAGGGGTATAGGCCGCCTCTCTGAATCGTGGCCTGAATTCCATCCGGGCTCCATCCCTGATCAGGATTGGTTCCGCTTTCCCCTCTTCGACACACCCGATCTCGGCTGTCCGGACACCTGTATCCTCGAGAATCCTTTTGATACCAGGTATAGCGTTTTCAGGAGCGACGATGAGCATCGAATCGAGTGAGACACCAAGTGGATCGATCTCGAGATTCTCAAGCATTCCCCTGACGGTCGGTTCGACCAATCCCAAAACCTGCTCCTCTTCTACAACAAAACGACTCTGTGCCGTCTCAGCCATCTCAAAGATGTCCCCACGAAGTCCGCCATTTGTTACATCAGTCATCGCATGGATACTGGGAAGCACGTCACTTTTCAGAATGGCGTTGGCCCCTTTCAGGAACTGAAGGTTTATTGTCTTATCAACGATCTCCGGGTATCCGTAATATAATGCCGTAGTTGCAATCGTTCCCCCCCCGGCTCCTTCAGTCATCAGGAGTATATCCCCTGGTTTTGCCTCTCTACGGGCGGTTATATGATCTGCGACCCCGACACACCCGACACATCCGGTCATCCGCTCACCGATTACCATATCTCCACCGATCCGAAGGGTGGAACCGGCGACCAGCGGAACATCCATCACCTCACCTACTGTCGTGATTCCTGCTGTGTAGTCAAATATCTTTGCAACATCACCATCGTCAGCCACATGAATATCTGAGAAGAGCATGACCGGCCTTGCTCCCATCACATAACAATCCCTTAACGTAGCCCGGGTAACATGAAATCCCGCTAAGTATGGGAAATCAGAGAGTCGGGAGTGCATTCCGTCAACGGTGCATACAATGAACTGTCCGCCAGCCTCAACCACCCCAGCGTCGTCCATCTCATCGACCCCGACATTTGCCCCGGTCTTCCCGATGATCTCGGCAATTTTCCGGTGAGCATAAAAGTCACCGATTCCCCGTGAGCCGACTCCGAATTCACCCATCGCTACACCTGCAGGGGTACAATTGAGGAGGTCACCGGGAAGATCGCTTGTGTTCTTCACCTCGGTGAGGACAGCATGCGCAAACTGATTCGCATATTCGGGCGATACCTTTTTTATTTCGAGAATCCGGGAAGAGAGATCTCTGACAATATCAGCATCTGCCCGGCCGGCTTTCATATTTCGCCGGACATAGCCTTCTACATCCATATAACCAGATTTGTACACAGCCCTTAAATAGATGAGATATTAATGTATGGCAACTACTTAGGCATAGCAAGAATGGGTACCATCTCAATTATAACTGTTTGTGAATTGAGAACCTGATCAGCCTCTTATTGATATCTTTCTAAACCATACTTTACTGTACAGGTCCGATTTGGTAGGGCAGAAACGAAATGAAGAATAATCAGAATCTCGTTCTCATTTTATCCCTCATTATTCTCTTATGCACTTTGATACCGGCTGGTTTTTCAGAGGGATCCGGCACTATATTTGTTAATTCAACACCTCTGATGACCCTTCCAACAGACCAAAAAGAAGATACTATCTCAATTTCATGGCATGAGAAATTATCCAGCGATCTGATTCAGCTTATTGATCCTTCTGCTTGTTCGCCAGGGCAAACCCCCGCTGATGTGGCTCATGATATGGAGATACTCGGACAACTCAGATATGGTCCAAACAACCAGTCTGAAGTGCCGGTTATCATTACTCTGACTAATACCGGGGATGGGACTCGTATCACTCCATATCTTAATCAGACTGTTTCAGATCCGTCCTATGGTCTGATTACCGGGTGGATTAATTTGAGTGCGATATCTGATGTAGCAAGTCTTCGTGATGTAAAACAGATACAAACCCTCCTTCCTCCCGCAGCCTCCGGGAGTATCAATGGTTCTTTAAATCATCAAACACTGGTATCATCAGATTTTAAAAATGATCAAGAGGGCCTCCATACCTCTCCCCCTGGTCTTACCCCCACGCTATCACCAGATGAATCTGATACCCATGAAGTTCTCCTACCTGGTACCGGGTTATTACGGGATGACACGATCTGGAAAGGGAAACTGTCAACGGATCTCCTTCAGCTCCTTGATGACCGATATCTCTCCCCTGGTCAGTCTCCGGGCGAAGCAATGGCTTTAATGACTGCAACGGGTGAGTTTAGGCAGACATCAGGAAACACCAGTGAGGTGATGATCAGTGTCAGAACGAGTGACGGGTTTCCAGTTTCAGGATATCAGCAATATTTTACCAGGTATGAGAATGATCCTCTGTACGGGCGAATCGCCGGATGGATACGTGTTACAAACCTCTCTGTGCTCGCCCGAGAATCGGGTGTCATCTCGATGATGGCTCAAATACCCCCGATCACTTCACATATTACAACAGAAGGGGATGCTCTGATCCATTCTGATGATCTTCGAGCAGGTACAAATCTGACTGGAAAGGGGATAAAAATTGGAATTATCTCAGATGGGGTCAGCAGTCTTGATGATGTTGTGGCACAGGGTGAATTACCTGCAAATATCCATGTTTTGCGAAATAGTATTGGGGGAGATGAAGGTACCGCGATGCTTCAGATCGTTCACGATATTGCACCAGAATCTGAACTGTACTTCCATGACCGCGGCTCAAGTCAGATTGAGTTTGTTCAGGCAATGGATGCCCTGATCAGTTCAGGATGTCGGATTATCTGCGATGATATCACCTATGTTGAACCATTTTTTGAGGACGGATATATTGCACGCAATATCAGGGATCGAATCCTCTCCTATGGGATTCTCTATGTGACCTCGGCAGGGAACTTTGCTCAGGAACATTATCAGGCCCCGTTTAATGGGTATATGGATAATGGATATGCCTGGCATAATTTCATGGCAACCGGAGGATCCAAAGACCTGAAGTTCACAGCCCCTCCTCATTCGGCCGGCCATATAATTCTTCAATGGGATGATCAATTCTCCAAATCTTCGAACAATTATGATCTCTTTGTCTATAACTCTGACCATCGGGAGATTGGGAGGAGTGTGAAGATTCAGGATGGGGATGACGATCCTATGGAGTACTGTCGATTCATCAATGATGAAGATCGTGCGAAGAACTTTTACTTGCAGGTGGTTCAGGCGGGGGGGGAGAATCGTACCATTGAGATATATGTTCTCCCCATGGGGGGCACCCCGGTCACGCTTGACCCATTTGTTCCTGAAGATTCTATGTTTGGACAACAAGCGGTGACAGAAGCACTATCTGTCGGAGCCGTATTCCCTGATACTAATCTTACTATTGAACCATACTCGTCCCGAGGCCCGGTAACAATTAAATTTCCTGAACCTGAACTTCGTCAAAAACCTGAATTATCAGCTCCAGATGTGGTTACGGTGAGTGCAGGATCAAATTCCCTTGTTTCTTTTTCTGGCACGAGTGCTTCAGCACCCCATGTGGCTGGCCTTGGGTGTCTGCTCTGGAGTTCAAATCCGGATATGAAGGGAAGCGAAGTCAGATCAGATCTCATTAATACGACCTCAGCAGGGGATCTGATCTGGCACCCGGCAACCGGATATGGGGTGCCAGATGCACGACTTCTCATCTCACGAATTCAGAACTTCACAAATAACACTCTTGATACGACAAATCAGATAAACTACTCTCGTACATTCAAGCCACGGGAGAATGAACCCGCTGATGCACTAGTTGTGTACCCCGGATGGAACATGATCTCAGTGCCATTCCCGCTTGAGGCTGGGAATAATACTGGGCTCATATTCTCAGCCATCAACACAACCAGCCACACTATCTGGAGATATGAATCAGAAAAAAGCCAGTGGGAACCAGTACGATCTGACGATGTTCTGAGTCAGATGGATGTTATCTGGGTACACTCTGTGGATCGGACTGTTCTATCGTTCACGTATGATGACAGTATCCAGAACATGACTTCACGACACCTGAATCAGGGGTGGAATCCACTTGGAATTCCCGGTCGGAGTACGGTTACTGCCTGCGATCTACTGGCTCCCCTTGGTAAGTCCTGGTCATACATTCTGGTTTATGATCCACGTATTCAGCAGTACAGGCCGGGCATCGTGAATGGAGGAACAGGAGCATACTCTGATGCTCGGCTGTTATATCCAACTGAAGGATTTTGGATATATATGAATAGTCCGGGAATTATCATCCCATGATCTCAGGGATACAAACGGGAGAACTTATTAGGTCATATGCAGACATCAGAGTACCTGGGTTGTTGATAGTGGGGTTTTATCGAACATTCAGGCGATATAGCCTCAGCTATATCGTACTGTTCACATGTCTTACAACGTGTTGTCTGGTTCAGTGGGGTGCATCCGATGAAATCCACATAGGGGGGATTGATCGGGTAATCCTCTATACTGATCCTGTTGCTCATGTATCTGGCGATCTCTTCTTCAACAATCTTTCAATCTCGAGCAACTGTACTCTGGCATTACAGGCACCTGATCTTGGTTTTTTTGTTGTAGAGATGCCCTCGAACGAGTCTAAATATTATAAAAATGAAATATCCAAGCTCCCGTGGGTTACCAGTGTAGAATCGGACTGTATCAGGATGCCTGAGATTTTCAGTAACGCATCTCCAGACGATCCCTCATATCCGGATCAATGGGCCTTCAACCGAACTCATGTCCCCGAAGCGTGGGATATTCTCTCCCCCTTATTACCAGAAAAGAATATGACCGTAGCGATCATCGATACCGGAGTGGATGCCGGTCATGAGGATTTGACTGGGGTAGTGAGTGATAAGGGGGTTGACTGGATAGAAAATCGTTCAGTCATGATCGATTCTGATGGGCATGGGACGTTTATGGCTGGCATTGTTGGTGCAATCACTAGTAATGGTAAAGGAGTATCCGGAGTTGCCAGGGTTTCAATCCTCCCCGAACGGGTCGGGAAAAACGAGACCGGTATTTTTTCGTCACTGTCTGCTGTTGCAATAAAACACGCTGCTGATAATGGTTCCCGGATTATCCTCATGGGATACGGTGGTCCTGGTCAGTCCCCTGCTGAAGAAGCTGCGATTACCTATGCTGTCAGTAAGGGATGCATTCTTATTGCTCCGGCAGGGAATGGTGCTTCCAATGAAGGCCATTATCCATCCGACTACTCTGAAGTTATCTCAGTGGGTTCTACTGCAAAAACAGATGGGTTATCGTACTTCTCAAATTATGGTATCTTTGTCGAACTTGTTGCACCTGGTGAGGGGATCATCTCAACCTGGTCTGGTAATACGTATCAAACCGTTACAGGAACCAGTCCGGCTGCAGCTCTTGTTGCTGGTACTGCTGCATTGATTCTGGAAGCTGATCCGTCACTTGATAGAAATCAGGTACGAGAGATTCTCTCATCAACTTCCCGGGACCTTGGCCGGACAGGACGGGACATCTACTACGGATATGGGTTGATTGACACCGCAGCAGCCGTAACGTCCGCTGTTAAGGGTAGGAAAACGGTAAAAAATCAAAATACTGCCCTAATAAATCTATCTGAACAATCTGGAAACCGAACCGGAATTGGTAATAGTTTTCAAGGAGAATCTTCAAGTATGCAGGGGGTAAAACGAAGTGGACTCGTGAATAGGGAGATTGCTGAGATTCCCCTTAATGCGGGGTGGAATTTCATATCACTTCCTTCAATTCCTGGTTCAGGAAAGACCAGTGGGTCAATCTTTCAGGGAATCAACACTGATGGTCACACTATCTGGAAATTCAATGCTTCTACCCAGGATTGGACCGCTGTGGAGAAGGGAACCGGTTTTAATCCTCTGGAGGGATTTCTTATCTACTCGGACCGGGTTCTTACCATTCCACTCGTTTTAAATGATAGAAACGAGACTCCTGAAATGAATATGAGTCCTGGTTGGAACCTTGTTGGCTCACCGTATCAGACTCCGGTTCCTGCAAGTGAGGCTCTCTCTTCCTTGTCATCCGAATGGGTAAGTCTCCTCCTTTATAATACCACGACTCAGTCATATGATCCCGCAATCATCCAGGGTGCATCCGGTTTGCATTCTGACAGGCAGATTCTCCCTGCTTTCTCTGCGTACTGGGTGTATATGAATAAGGAAGGATTGTATCGATTTCCGCACTAAATAGAAAAGATATTAGCACTCACAGGAGAACAGAAGAACAATGGTAACCCTTGGGGAACGGTTTCTGTATGGGACTGAAATTGTAGGGTCGATGGTAATCGGGCTAATTTTTATCGTAAGTGCTCTGGGTGCAGATAGTGATATGCGTTGGAAGCTCATCATCGGAGCTGTTCTCTGTTTTTGTTTCTCTCTCGTCTTTCTCGTTATGTATATGAACGAGAACAAAGAGCGACAGAAGAAGAAGATAATTTAATCGATTGTTTTGAAAAAAGGTTAGATGATGATTGCGTTAGACATCTTGTCTTTCTCATCATCATAGTCAGCAACAACTGCCTCAGTAGTCAGGAGCATCCCTGCAATGGAGGCTGCATTCTGAAGACCAGACCTGACAACCTTGGTTGGGTCAAGGACACCAGCTGCGAGGAGATCTTCGTAGATATCCTTCTTCGCGTTGTATCCGAATGATTCACTCTTGTTTGCTCTGATGATTGAGACAACCTCTGCTCCCTCACGACCTGCATTATTTGCAATCTGACGAAGTGGCTCTTCAAGTGATCGTCGGACAATGTTGGCCCCGATCATCTGTTCATCTTCAAGTTTCAGGTTTTCGAGTGCCTTTGCGGTTCTAAACAGGGTTACCCCTCCACCAGCAACGTAACCTTCCTCGACTGCGGCCTTTGTTGCGTTCAAGGCGTCGTCGATACGCATCTTCTTTTCCTTTACCTCGGTCTCAGTGGCTGCTCCTGCCTTAATGACGGCAACTCCACCACCGAGCTTTGCAAGCCGATTCTGAAGAGTAGTCTTGTCGTACTTCTTCTCAGCGACGTTCAACTGTGATTCTATCAGATTCTTACGAGCATCGATATCGGTCTTCTTTCCCTTGCCACCAACGATGGTTGTCTTGTCCTGATCAACTTTGATAGTTCTGGCCTGGCCAAGCATATCCATCGTTATGTCTTCAAGAGTCAGGTTACGGTGCTCAGCGATGACCGTTGCTCCGGTAAGGATTGCAAGGTCTTCAAGCATATCCTTTCTGACATCCCCAAATTCTGGTGCTTTGACTGCACAGACACGGATTGCTCCACGGATGATGTTCAGAATAAGGGCTGTCTGAGCTTCTCCATCAACATCATCAGCAATGATAACGAGTGGCTTACCAACCGATGCGACCATTTCAAGAACGGGAACGAGCATCTTGACATTGCTAATCTTTTTGTCAGTGAGCAGAATAAGAGGCTCGTCAAACTCTACGACACGCCGCTCCTGGTCAGTAACCATGTATGGAGAGATATATCCACGGTCAAACTGCATCCCTTCGACGTGTTCAAGACTTGTTTCAAGGGTCTTTGAGTTTTCTACCGTGATAACGCCGTTATATCCGACTTTCTCCATAGCATCAGATATGAGGGTGCCTATCTCTTCATCATTATTGGCAGAGATAATTGCAATGCGCCTGATGGTATCCTTATCTTTGACCTCAATGCTCCTGCCCTTCAGATCGGTAACGATGGCCTCAACTGCCTTGTCAATTCCTTTCTTGATCTCAATCGGGTTTGCACCGGCAGTGATATTTTTGATACCTTCGGTGATCATTGCCTGAGCGAGGACTGTGGCAGTGGTGGTTCCGTCTCCCGTGGTATCCTGCGTTCTGGAGGCGACTTCTTTGATCAGCTTTGCCCCCATATTCTCGAACTTGTCTTTCAGTTCGATCTCTTTTGCAATGGTGACGCCGTCATTGGTAACGACCGGGCCTGAAGCCTTGTCAAAAACGACGTTGCGCCCCTTTGGGCCAAGGGTGATCTTAACGGTATTTGCGACCTTGTTGACGCCTTCAAGCAGTGCATGACGGGCGTTCTCGCTGAACATAATTTGTTTGGTTGCCATAGTAATATCCTCAGTCAAATTTTGCTACGATGTTCTTGAACTCGACAATAATGAAATCTTCTCTGTCAAGTTCTACCTCTTCCTGGCTGTATCCGCCATACAAAACCTTATCTCCTGCTTTCAGGGGGAGAGGTTTCCCATCTTCAAAGGTACCGACAGCAATGACATCTCCTTGCTTCTTCTTCTCTTTTGCTGATTCAGGGATATAGATGCCTCCCTTGGTTTTTTCTTCCTGCACATACGGTTTTATAAGAACCCGTGGTCCAATTGGTGTAATAGACATTCTAAAGCTCCTGTTTGAATGCAATCTGCACATTGATATTGATTATTACATCTATATATGTGTTGTCTATGTGTGGTGCATGGTATCAACAAAGTTGATATAATGTCGATAGAATACATGTAAATCGAGTTTACCTGCATATGCATCAGCGCTTAATTCTCCAGTATCTTCCCAAACCAGGTCGCAGAGATCTTCATGAAGAGGCATATTGGCTCTGTGATACTCTTGGTCTTTCTTCCGGCCGGGATATTGAAGATCTTTCTATCCAAATTGTGCTGAGACTCCTTGAAGAGTCATCAATGAAGGAAGGGGTGGCAAGTGAACATCTGGCAGACCTTCTTGATATCAATGTTGGAAGGGTCAATCATCACCTTCGCAATCTCTCCCGATCAGGGGTGATCTATCGGAACAGGAGGCTCGTTCATCTGCGAGGGAGAAGTCTGCTCGAATCAGTTCAGGAGCTTCGAAGGGATGCTGACCGGATATTTGACGAACTTGAGAAGGTCGCTACAGATATTGATCAGATGATGGGTCTGCCTGGTGCGAAAGGCAAAGGAAATGAACCCTGTGCCCTTGTTCCAATCTCGAAATAAATGATATCATTGTGTGCAATTATCAGGAGGTGGGTATCCTCTTTTCGATCTCCGGAGGGAGATCGTTTGCACTGAACGTATCATACCCCATCAGTCGGAGATACCGGCAGACTGATCCTACCATGCGATCACAGATGAATCTGGTTTCCTGTGTTCTGTCTGTCATATCCTTCTAATTACTGCAATATTTGCATTGCAATGACTACACTGTGTTCCCTGCAGATGTTCAGTACTTATCCGGTAGCCTGATCTTGCGATCACCATCTCTCCACATATCGGGCAATAGGTATGTTCGTATCGGTGCCCTCCCACATTTCCCAGATAGGGGTAATGCAGGCCCATCGCTTGAGCCATCTCGTAGATCTTCTCCAGGGTTCGTATCGGAGTGGCCGGACGATCGGTCATTTTGAAGTCCGGATGAAACCGGGTAAAATGCATTGGTGTATCAGGGCCGAGGTTATCGATTACCCAGTGAATCAATCTCTTCATCTCATCAATATCATCGTTGAGTCCAGGTATGATCAGGGTGACGGTTTCAATATGAAGTCCGAGTTCGTGAGCCCTGATGGTGGTATCTAAGACTGGTTGCAGGTGGGCTTTACATACTGTATGATAAAATTCTTCAGAGAATGCCTTGATGTCCACCCGCCAGGCATTCAGATGTGGCGATAATTCTTCAAGGGCCTCTTCGGTCATATATCCGTTGGTTACATATATTGTCCCAAGGTCATCCGCCCGGGCGATTTCAGCCATTTCCCTGGTATATTCATACCACATGGTTGGTTCATTGTATGTCCAGGATATTGAGGAACACTGACGTCCAAGTGCCCTTTTCACTCCTTCTTTCGGAAGGATGGTCTTGAGGTGGATGTCTCCTTCATCTGGTTGTGAAATATGTGCGTTCTGGCAATGAGCACAGGAGAAGTTACAGCCAATACTACCAAGGGAGTACGAGGTGGTGCCTGGGAGAAAATGATAGAGTGGTTTCTTCTCAATGGGATCTACTGCTTCAGCAGATACTTGTGCATAACTCTCTGCAATGAGCCTCCCTGATTGATTTCTCCGAACTCCGCATCTGCCTCTGGTCGTATCTTTGATATAGCAATGATGATTACAGAGTGAGCATTTGACCGCCTTGTCAGGTAATGGAAGGTATTGAAGGGCTTCTTTTACTTGCGCGTTTTGATGTGAATCCATTTTACATTCCTCTCCTGATAATAGTAGAGTTCAGACTACTCTGGATAGAACTCCTTTGAAGGTGTGGGTAAATCATGATGTCAATCATATCTGAACTCTTGTTCTGATAACAACATATATCTCCGTTTTCATGAAATATATCGGGTTGAATGTCCACCATAGTTCTTTCTCTAGGCGGATCGATCCTGATGCCAGGACTCGACTCTCCCAACATTAAACCTTACCTCTCTGTTCTTCAAAGAATTGCATTGAACCATCGCCTTTTTGTTGTGGTGGGTGGCGGTGGGGAGGCCAGACGTTATATCTCCGTTGCCCGGTCCCTTGGTGTGGATGAGGCTTCTGCAGATGAACTCGGGATCCTGGTGACCCGCCTCAATGCAACGGTTCTAGTTCAGTCGCTCGGGGCTGCTGCCTGGCCAAAAGTTGTTGAGAGTCACACCGAGGCACTTACTGCGGCAGAGTCTGGGAAGATTGTGGTGATGGGTGGGATAACTCCAGGTCAGACGACTGATGCAGTTGCAGCAGTACTTGCTGAACGTGCACAAGCTTCGGTCTTCTTCAATCTGACTTCTGTTGATGGGATCTATTCGGCTGATCCAAAGAGTGATCCGACTGCACACCGATACGAGGTCATATCTCCTACTGAACTCCTTGGGATCGTGATCCACCAACAGGCTAAGGCCGGAGTGAATACGGTCATGGATATCGTTGCAGTCAAGATGGTGGAACGTTGCGGTATCCCCTTGATTGTATTGGATGGAAGAGATCCTGAAGGGCTTCTTACTGCGGTAGAGTCTGGAAAATGCCAAGGGACGGTCGTAAGTGAGACTGGGGTGAGCCCTCTTCCTCTTCCATAACTCAACATTTATATTCTAGTGGAACATACATTAGTATCGCACGGGGTAATAGGGTAGCCTGGTCCATCCTAGAGCGTTTGGGACGCTTTGACCGCAGTTCAAATCTGCGTTACCCCATCTGTTTTATGACTTCTTTTGATTCGTGCGAAGTCTATTATCAATTGCATCGGGCATATGATCTGGCATCTTCTGGAGATGAGTTCCTCCATTTTGGCTCTCCATATGAAGTTTTGATAGCAACAATCCTGTCGGCACAGACTACGGATCGGTGTGTAAATGCAGTAACAAAAGTACTCTTTGCACGGTATCCGGATTCTTCAGCACTTGCTCAGGCAGAATCCTCTGATGTTGAAGGGATAATACATAGCACCGGGTTTTACCGGGCCAAGGCCCGAAACATCATTGCCGCAGCACAGGTGCTTGTGAACTCTCATGGTGGGGCAGTTCCGGATGATATGGATCTTCTTATGGCCCTTCCTGGTGTAGGTCGAAAGACAGCAAATATTGTCATCCATCATGCCTTTGGTCGAGCAGAAGGCATCGCAGTGGATACTCATGTAAAGCGGGTCTCAACACGACTAGGTCTCTCCGATCAGACTAATCCAAATCGGATTGAACAGGATCTTCTGGATCTCTTTCCCCGGAACATATGGGGTGAGATAAACGGCTTGTTTATCCTTCATGGGCGCCGCATCTGCCAGGCACGAAGTCCGGCCTGTGATCGGTGTGTTCTTTCTGGTATATGCCGGTATGCTCTTGCCCGGTCTGACCCTATCTCCCACATCTGATTTTTATTTTTGTTCCTTCCTATAGCGTTCGGTATCAGTCAGAATGTAGAAAAAAAGTTGTACTGGTTGGGTCGAGTCTTTAATCAGAAATTTAATTATGTATATTAACAATAAGGTAAAAAAGGAAAATTATGCGTATGGACCGAGCGGGAATTGAACACGCGGCCTCTACCATGCCAAGGTAGCGATCTACCACTGATCTACCGGCCCGCCTTACAAGGTTGTCTGGGGTGGCATATATAATTTTTTATTACTTAGTCATTATTGGGGTCTATCCTTCTCTCTTCTCTCTTTAGGTTCCCGATAAAATATGAGTGATGACTGTCTATAGGTATAAGCAAAAACCGCGGTTTTGTGTGTGAGTTGTGAATAATAATGCTGGGTATTATCGGGGGTACATCTCTTCTGGAGTTTCCGTTTGCCGAATGGAAGGAAGAGGTCGTGCATACACCATATGGCTCGTCGGTCATTCTGACCAGTTCTCATATCGCGCTCCTTCTGAGGCATCAGAACAGAAGAGCACCACACCGGATTAATTATCGTGCCCATATTGCAGCTCTTGCGATATCAGGGGTTGATCGAATTATCGGAATTGGTTCAACCGGATCTCTCCAGACATCTATAATTCCGGGAAGTCTGGTCATACCTGATGATTACTTCTCCCTATCGACGTCCCCTACGATATTTAATCATACCATTGGTCATATCCTACCTGAATTCTCTCCCACTCTTGTAAAACTCCTCTCTGAAGTGGTCCCAGAAGCGCATAAGGGGGGTACGTATATTCAGACTGAAGGGCCACGAATTGAAACTGCGGCAGAGATCAGATGGATGTCAGGAGTGGCAGATGTTGTCGGAATGACCATAGCATCCGAGGCGACGAT
>JAZDKH010000309.1:0-2151 GCA_043803325.1 Methanobacteriota archaeon
CTGATATCCAATCAGGCGTATCTCCTCTATCGATCTTATTGCAGCCATGAGTATCACTTCAGGTATATACATTACGCATCCAGTTCAATCCCAATCTCCCGAAAACCGACAAAGGTATTGAGATTATTCAAGGGGGAGAACATCCTCGATCAGTTTTCAGCGACAGGAAGGAAGGGTTTGTACGGTCCTAATACATGTTTAAAAATTATATGATTCAGGGTCTCCACATCTTCAAAAAGGGAACCCTGCTAAAATCGTTATCATTTGTTGCAATATTCGTGATTCCTGCTTCCTGGGCTATTGCAGCAATGGAGGCATCTTTTGCCAGAAGCTGACAGGTACGAGAAAGATGAAAGGTCCGATCAGGAGTATCGGGACTATCCGGAATCAGGTGAAACCCGATGCTGCGCAGAACAGAAAAAACATCACCTGCCAGCGATAAAGAACTGATTATCTCCGGATTTCTCTTGAGATATCTGACGGCTGCAATTCCATCATCTGCATATCCTAGTTTTACAATTTCTTCTATCATGAGACGATGAAGAATCTCATACGCAATCGGATGGGGGATATACCCCTGGATATCTCCGGATTCAACCCGGTTAACCAGATCCCTGGAGACCATCCCATATCGGGGATGCGGAGCAGTAAGATAGACAAAAATATTGGTGTCTACGATCACCCGGCTTCCTGATAGAATATCAGTGATATTATTCAAGGAGATCACTTTCAGAGATCTCTTCTATCACTGATTCACCCTGAATCTGAAAAATTCCATAAATTCTATCGGTAAGAGATGAATCGGGAACTTTGGGAAAAGAAGGGCTTACTGACTGAGATGATTGATTATCTGAAATTTCTTCCCCTGACATAGTACTGTCTTATATGACTTGTAACGTAAAAAAGCCGTCGAGTATCCGCTCTTAAAATATTTTGAGAACTTTGATCCGTTCATGATCCCGAGTATACTCAGCATCCGGATACAGACCCTCCTGCACATCAGGACTGTTTCCGTACAAGATTACCTGAGCCAGCAGAACATGAAGCGGCTTATCCTCAAAGGGCAGACTCTCTGGCACATCAAAGACCTGACCCCCAAGAAATTGACCATCTTTTTTGATGTTTAATCCCATCGAATTCGATGGAATTAGAGTTGAGGTTACGATCAATGTTCAAACCCACACCACCTCACGGGATATGTACGGAAGAATATATTTGGAAACCCCGTCGGTCGTAACAACCTCACCTTCCTTGGAAATAATGATTGAAGATGTTCTTCAAGATCGAGGTATTTCCGATATGAGACCAATACAGGATCAAGTTCTATGAAAATATCGATATCACTCTGATCGCCGGCCCCACCCCTGATAACAGAGCCAAAGAAACCCATTCTTCTGACGCCAAAACGGTCTTTAACGCTCATGACCTCACGCTTGGGTATTGATAAGACCTTATCACATTCTGTCATATGATCTCTGGAGTACTCATAGGGAAAATAAAGCAATAATAGAATCTTCATGCTGACCTCTGTTACCTGGTCCGGGTATCATAGGGAGAGGGAAAAAAGTCTTGTCAAATATCAGAGGGTTTATAAAAACGAGGGATATATATTGATGTGCTGTGCCTCTTGCATGATTGGAGAGATGGAATGCCATCCTCCACCAGTGAATCCATAACATCCACCCTTCGAGCGCTCAAACCCAAGACTCGCTGAAGAATATCAGATCACCCACATTGGGGTATTTGGATCAGTAATCAAGGAACCCGGACTGATGAAAGTGACATCGATATTCTGGTGGAGTTCTCTGATCCTCCGGGATTATTCAGGTTCATTGAGATTGAAGACTTATTATCAGATATCTTACATGCACGGGTTGACCTGGTGGATGCTGAGGGAATTAAACCTCGGTTGAGGAACCGAATTCTCTCCGAGGTCAGATATGTATGAGCCCGGTGACTTTTCTGATGCTGATGTATTGATGTTTAATCCCATCGAAAGGGATGGGATTAGAGTTGAGGTTACGATCAATGTTCAAATCCACACCACCTCACGGGATATGTATGGGAGAATATATTTCGAAACCCCGTCGGTCGTGACAATCTCCACCTTCCTTGGAAAAAATGATTGAAGATGTTCTTCAAGATCGAGGT
>JAZDKH010000310.1:0-5736 GCA_043803325.1 Methanobacteriota archaeon
TGGAAATTCTGGAAACCGCGGGATACCGGGTTCTCGAACCGGTTTACCCGGGGAGAGGGCACTCCAATTACTCAAAAATTCTATAAGACCTGTTCTCATTCTGATGGATATCGGGCTCGGTGGATCGATTGACGAAATCGAAACTGCCTGACAGATCCAGGGGCAATATTCGATCCCTCTGATCTTCATCACTGCCTATACTTCGGAACGTACGGTCGATTAGATCCAGTATTTTGCCCATCGTGGGGTCATCATGAAACCGTTCGTTCCTTATGAAATGCTCACTCTTATCAGGAGAGAACTAGAACCTGAGTTGGTAAAATCCAGGTTGCACCTCTCGCGATTTTGGTTTCTTTCAAGTTACCGAATATTGATTCATCAATCAATTTTCGTTATCAATAGTTTTTTCTCTCAGGAGGAGAGGAAATTTTAGCGGTAATATTTGTGTAGATTTCACCATTATATTGGTTGCCATTACAGTGTATGGGATGCCACTATGCACGTGTTCACAAACTTCCGATAGATCTAATTCGATAACATTAAATTAAGGATTGTCCAATTAAACAATTCAGGTTAAACAATTACCGATCTCTGATTATTGGCATATATCGAAAACTCCCAATAAATTTTTTCGGTCCTAATTGAAGAAAGTCAACATCCTCCCATCATTATAGTGGGTTAATCTGAATGTATGGGGAATACACTGATAGAGTCATTGAACAGGTTGCACGTATCAATACGGTATTAAGCCGGCTGGAGGGTGGATTTTTGGAGTTGCTGAAGATCTATGAGTTTCCGGGAAAACATTATAGCGAAGAAAAAAGGGAGTGCTTTGTGACCCTGAACATAGCCAATCGCCCATCCTTCATATGGGAAGTCGAGTATCGATGACACTGATACCGTCTGATGAAACAAGTGGCAGGACCGGATATATTCTGGTTGTTGAGGATAGCCATGTTCAGGCTAAACTCATCACGATGCTTCTTGAAGAGAAAGGATATACGATAAAACTTGCTTCTGACGGCAGGGAGGCTTATGCAATAGTTGAAAATGACCACCCCGCACTTATAGTCAGCGACATTTTGATGCCCTATATTGATGGATTTGAACTGACCCGGCAGATACGAAATAATCCTGTTCTTACCCGTATCCCTGTTCTCCTTCTGACCCAGCTCAATGAGCCTGTTGATATGATTCATGCACTCTCCTGCGGTGCTGACTCGTTTATCACAAAACCATTTGATTATGATTTCCTGCTTACTAAGATAGAAAAACTTCTCACCCGTGCAAACCAGAAAAAAGTATGCCCGGATACCTCCTGCCCGATCCATATCGTCTATAATGGGCAGGATTTTTTGATTGAATCTTCGAGAGAGAAGATCCTTGAGTTTCTTCTCATGACATACGAGATGGCAATAAAGAACAACCATACACTTCAGCAGACAAATGAGGATCTCCTCACTACGAACGAAGAATTACAAGCAACAAAAGAAGAGTTGCGAGTACAGATAAAGGTGACCAATGAAGCCCTCGCCGAAAAAGAGGTTCTTCTCTCCGAGGTCCACCACCGGGTCAAAAATAATCTTACCGCATTCATCTCACTTCTGAGTCTTGACGGTTCTTATGAGGACACCGAAGGGGGCCAGGCGTTTCGCAAAGATCTCCAGAACCGGGCCCGGAGTATGGCTCTGATCCACGAGACCCTATACAGGACCGGGAAATTTTCAAACGTGGACATGGAGATTTACCTCCCAACCCTTGTCAACCATATCGCCGGATCTTACAAGGGGAGTTCGAAAATTCTGACCTCTGTTGACGCCCAGGGAGTAGTTCTAGATCTCGCCAGGGCCACCACGGCCGGCCTGATCATCAACGAGCTCGTGACCAACTCGTTCAAATACGCATTCCCCGCAGGGTTCAACGATGTAGAGGCCCATCGAGACCCCTGCATGATCCAGGTCTCGATTGCCGGTGAGGAAGGAACATACATACTGACCGTATCAGATAACGGGTGCGGACTTCCACCAGAGTTCGATCCTCTGACAACAAAATCGCTTGGACTCAAACTGGTGAAATTCCTAGCCCGCCATCAGCTCAGGGCGGAGATTGAGATCCGAGGAGACAAAGGAACAGAGTTTATTTTCCGGCTGAACAATAAAGAGGATTATACATGACCGGGGAAACCATCTTGGTAGTGGAAGATGATGGCCTTATCGCCCTCCATCTTATGGAAATTCTGGAAACCGCGGGATACCGGGTTCTCGAACCGGTTTACTCCGGTGAGAGGGTACTCCGATTGCTCGAAACGTCCCCCGTACCTGATCTTATCCTGATGGATGTTGGACTTGCCGGATCGCTTGATGGGATAGAAACGGCCCGGCAAATCTTAGAGCAATATTCGATTCCCCTGATATTCATCACTGCCTATACCTCGGAACAGACATATGAACGGATGCAGAAGGTTGCATATTGTGGGATTATTATGAAACCATTCATTCAGGTGGACCTGTTAAGGTCTATCGGGAAAGCAATGGAATCGAGAGGGGCATTATCCGGGAATTCATCGAATTCATTCTGATTTACTCACTCTATCAACAAATATTCAACTGAATCAAAATTGAGGAACAATAAGATTTTTGTGACCCAACCGGTGAATGGGAGTATCAGGAAGCAATACTCTGATACATACCATCTATACGCCGGGCAATCCCTTCCCAGTGGAATTCCCGGTACACTTTGGCTCGACCCATTCGTCCAAACCGGTTCAGATGTTCGGGTTCTTTGAGCGCTTCACTGATACCATTGCCCAGGTGTTCTGATGAGACCGGGACTTTAATCCCATCCCGATGTGATTCGATATTTTCAGAAAGACCTCCCACATCGCAAGCAATTACTGCTTTTCCTGCACTCCAGGCTTCCGGGAGCACGATTCCAAATGGTTCGTTTCTACTCGGAATCACCACGAGGTCAGCGGCATGCAGATGCCGGACATATTCAGCATCACTGATATAGCCGGGAAATCGCACGTTAAGGCCACGACTATGAGCAGTGTGCTCGAGCCATTGCCTCATTCCCCCATCACCAGCCATGATCACGTGCATACCCCAGTGGGACTCTTTCACTTTCGAAAGAGCATCAATAAGCAGGTCTGGTCCTTTCTGATATGCCATTCTCCCGACGAAGAAGATTGTCGGAGCATAGGGGTGGATGCCCATCTGTTGTTTGATCTCACCCTGTTCAAGACTGACATCAAACTGTTCCGGGATTACTCCGTTGGGGAACACCTTGATCTTCCAGTCAGGGACATTATACAAATGCATCACTTCATTCCGAAGTACATGGCTCACGGTTGTGACCTGTTTGGCAATAAGACCAGCATACCACTCCTTTCCTGAGATCTCCCGATACTCCCACCAGTCTCCGTGCTGGTTTCCATTTCTCCCGTATTCGGTTGAATGATAGGTAAATATGGTATTTCGATCCTGGAGAAGGTGCAGAGCCTCTATCACATGCCAATCATTAAAGTGGAGAATATCAAAGGCCGGATGGTCGAATTCTTTCATCCGACTGACCATCTGATGACTCATATTGTTGCAATATTCGATGATATTCCCACCATTCGGACGGACCGTGTGATAATGAACTCCAAGAAAGGTGAAGTCTCGATCACCCCGGGTAAAGAAGTGAACTTCATGGTTCTTCGCGAGTTCCTGAGCAAGATAGGTGGCAGCATTTGCAAGGCCTCCCACCCGGTCAGTATAGAGCGATTCCCAGCTGAAAATCGCTATCTTTTTTCTCTCCATATGTGATGTCCCATAGATGTATTCAAGATATTTGTGCATCAATGCGATAACCGGGCCAAGAGTGTCAGGATTATATAATTATCCTCCATGATACTGATCGGATCCAGGCCCCAATGTGGTTATGTGAATATCTGGTAGAACCTCTCTCTTCAATATGCCATCCATTCTGCCTTTAGGAGGGGGGATATCGGCATTTTATTTCGAATCAGGGAAGAATCATTCTCCTTTCCAAACGTACACACGACCTCCTCGTATCTGGTATAGCACTGGCTTTCATTTTCGGTGGGTATGGTACCCCAGGCATGATAGATCAGAGCCCTTCTTATAATTGAAAGTAACTTCTTTTCATCGATCGGCTTTGTTAGAAATCCATTTGGCAATCGATTTTTCGCCAGAAAGATCAAATCTTTATTATCGTGCGGTATGAGGTATATAATAGGAATATCTATGCGGGATAGAATTCCATTTGCTGTAGTTACCACGTCATGGGGTCCGTTAAGCACACCATCCATCAGGACAAGATCCACTGGCATTTCTTGTGCCATTGAAAGAGCACTCTTCCCTGATGATGCAACCCCGGCGACGGTGTAGTCGTAAGAGATAAGTGTCTTTTCCAGGGAACCTGCTACCTTTTCATCATTCTCAATGATCAGAATTTTTTCATGTGACATAGATACTTCCTCAATAGATCTTTAGTCCTTAGAATAACCTGTCCAGCCGGCTTTTCCGGGATACATAGGCACGGTCAAGAGGTGAAAACGAAATAATTTTACCCTTGTTACTGGAATTAATCATATACCCTTCTCCAATTTTCCCTGGGTTTCCTCTCTCCTTGCAAGACGAGATTTTTTCCGGATGATACAGAGATTATTAATTAAAATTTATAAATTATTGGTCTAATCTCAAATTTTGAAACTAAAAGAAAAAATATGATATTGATAGATTCTGTTAGAGGACATTCAATCCTATTTTTTGTTCAAATTATTGGTTGTCCTAGCATTTCGGAATCAATCCTACCGGCGATTGGTTGATTCATCTCCGGTTGAAGCTTACTAATTCTAATACTGTTATTACACTCAGGTGGGGTTATTCGTCATTGTTCATATGGTTCAATGCTACAGGAAAGAGTTCGTTGAATTTTCTGTCCAATCTAAAATCCTTTATTGGAGAGCCTCTTCCCTAGTGAAAAAGAAAGTGGATGGGTATATATACTATGGTGGCATGAACAATTCATAGAATATAGGGTATTATGAGGGAGCATGAATTTCCGGTACCTGGAGCATTATGTCCAAAAATGCTTGAAGAAGTGCCTATAGCAGTTCTCCTGATAGAAAACGGAATGTTTGTGTACTGTAATGCTGCTGCAGTATCAATCTTTCAGGCAACAGATACCATAGATATCGTGGGAAAACCACCGGGAATCCTCTCCCCTGAGAAGCAACCTGATGGAAGAGAGTCAAATGAGAAAGCATTTGCAATCATTCAGGAAGCTATGCAGGGAATTCCAAAGCGATTTGAGTGGGTTCACAATAGAATTGATGGAACCCCATTTTTTGCAGAAGTAAGTCTTGCCAAGGTAGAGATAGAAGGACGGGTTCTCCTGCAGGTCAGTATCATCGACATCGAACACCGCAAAAGTCAGATGGAAGAGTTACATCAGATGTTGGATTCCACTGATGCCGCCATCCTTCTCATTGAGAATGGATTATTCTCTTACTGCAACAAAGGTGCTCTTGAACTCTTTCAGGCTCCCACTAAAAATAGTATTGTCGGCCAGCCCCCCTCCCGTCTTTCCCCAAGATACCAGTCTGACGGGAGGTTGTCTGATGATAAGGCCACTGATATTATCAAAGCCGCTCTTTCGGGTGAGCCACAGCGGTTTGAATGGGTGCATCAGGATATTAATGGGGCACCTTTTGATGCTGAGGTGTAT
>JAZDKH010000311.1:0-4364 GCA_043803325.1 Methanobacteriota archaeon
ATAGCAATTTCTTCGGCTAAACCATCACAGAAAGATGGAATATGAAGGTTGGGAATGATACGCCAGGTGTCAGGGGGAGTCTGGATACTTGTCAACAACATCACCCTGGAGACAGCTCGGAGCACTGGCTGGGAATTTTAAGAGAAATATATTTCCATTTCTCTGTAGAATGGAATTCATGAATAATGTGAATCGGCTCTTACATATCTCCTACGTATTTGTAATTATTCTGTTTTTAATGAGTAATTGTTCTGCTACTGCTCAAAATTCAGAGATCTCTTTCACCGGGCAGGTCGTATGGAAGGATATTGAAGGGGGATTTTTTGGTATTATCACCCTCGATGGCACTGAATATCTGCCGTTGAATCTTCCGAAAAACTATAATGTTGATGGGGTAACAGTGGACATTATTGGAACCATTACTCCTGATGTAATGACTATGCAAATGTGGGGAGTACCTCTTGAGATTCAAACAATCAAACCCGTAAATGGAGAAAATCCATTTATTCAATCATGGTATGCTCCTGGGGGAAATCAAACATTTTACGAGAATGAAACCATGGCAGAACACCTGATTATGGCGTCCTCCGGGTTGCAGAATGGGCTTGATGCCATTGATGGGAAGGTTTCATCTATTGCTAAAAACCTGACTCTGAATGGAATTGAAGGGGAAAATTTCAAAGATATCCTTCATCAGGGCCTGGATATCCCCGGGGTATATGAAATAACCTGTATGGATAAAACCGGAAGGATAACGGCAATTGTTCCGGAGAATTATGAAAGATTCGTAGGTACGAATGTTTCTGACCAGGATTTAAATTCCCGTCTCCTTTCGTATCCTGCTCCCGGGATGTCCGGGTATTTTAGGACGATTGAAGGGAAGGATGCAGTCATTGTGTCTTATCCGGTGTTTTCTGCTGATAAGAAACTTGCAGGGTCTGTATCAGCACTATTTGATCCTGACAATGTAACAGAGATATATTCCCTGCCTTCCCTGAATGGAACAAATTACGATCTCATGGTTGCGCAGCCAGACGGCAAAATATTGTATGATGGACGTCCTGATATGGATGGGCAGGATACATGGAATGATTCCATGTTTACCGAATTCCCGGATCACCTTTCCTGGGCTGCTCATTATCAGAATGCGAAAGCCGGAATCGATCAGTACTCATATTACCGGAGTAATTCAGAGGATATTGCAAAGACTGATGTAATATGGACAACCGTGGCCCTCCATGGAACCCCGTGGCGGATCTTTATTTTAAATCGGTAATGGTGTCTGAAATATCCATTCACCTCTAATATTTCCTTAAATAGGAGATTTTGTGCAGATTGCACCTTTGGTCTATACAGTAAAGCATTCATTAAAGTTCTGGTGGCGTCTGGCATAGAACTCGACTGGTTTGTGTTCTGGTACCTGGGAACCTTATAAAGAAAATATTTTGTCAGACGATTGTCTGCCGGATTCCCCACACACCGCCACGGCTCAGGTATCTGGAAAGATATATAGAATAAGTTCATCTGGGATGGCCGGGTTTTAATATATTTAAAACCTTATGTCTGACCTAAGGCGTCTGTTCGCCAATTAGGGAAAATCCTTAATTAGATATTTAATGCGAGATATATTCTCAAACTAATGAAAATAAATGAGATTATATGAATATCTACGGACTATGAAACACTCGTGTACCCGGTGAAACACGGATTCCAAAGTGGTGATAATTTTTGAGTACCCAATCAAATTCCTTCCCAAAGGTAAAAGAGAATATTAAAAGATACTGGAATGAGCGAAGTAAGACGTGTGATGACGAATCTCATTTTGAAGCCGGATTAATGCCTGATGAGCGCCTATAGTATTACAAGGACTAGACACAAGATGAAAAAGACAATTATTACCGTAGTCGGAAAAGACACGGTGGGAATTATTGCAAAGGTCTGCACGTACCTTGCTGATAACCAGGTCAATGTCGAGGATATTTCACAGACAATCGTGCAGGGCTACTTCAATATGATGATGATCGTCGATACTGAGCGGTCTTCAAAGCCTTTCTCCGAGATGGTGACCGAACTCGGGAATCTTGGTGATGAGATCGGTGTCAAAGTCAGGTGCCAGCGTGAAGATATTTTTACGAAGATGCATCGCATCTGATAGGATTTAATATGGTCAATATTCTTGAAGTACACGAGACAAATATGATGATAGAGCAGGAGAAGCTTGATGTGAGAACCATCACTCTCGGTATCAGCCTTCTTGACTGCTGCGACTGCGATCTCGATGCCTTAAACCAGAAGATATACTCCAAGATAACCCGGCTGGCAAAGAACCTGGTCTCAACCGGGAGAGAGATAGAACTCGAATACGGGATCCCAATTGTAAACACCAGAATATCAGTAACTCCCATTGCTCTTGTCGCTGGACCGGCCTGCAGGTCTTCCGATGATTTTGTATCGGTTGCAAAGATACTGGATAAGGCCGCCAGGGATACAGGGGTCAATTTCCTTGGAGGGTACTCCGCCATCGTTTCAAAAGGGATGACTCCTGCAGATGAAAACCTCATCCACTCTATTCCAATGGCCCTCGCCTCGACAGAACGAGTCTGCAGTTCGGTAAATATCGGCTCGACAAAGACCGGGATCAACATGGATGCCGTAAAACTCATGGGGGTCATCGTTAAGGAGACGGCGGAGGCGACGAAGGATAATAACTCCCTTGGCTGTGCTAAATTGGTTATTTTATGCAACGCCCCTGATGACAACCCGTTCATGGCGGGAGCATTCCATGGAGTCTCTGAGGCTGATGCGGTCATTAACGTGGGTGTCAGCGGCCCGGGTGTTATTAAGCATGCACTCGAGGGAGTCAGGGGCGAGAACTTCGAGGTACTCTGTGAAACGGTCAAGAAGACGGCTTTTAAGGTCACCCGCGTAGGCCAACTCGTCGCTCAGGTGGCATCTGAACGGCTTGGGATTCCGTTTGGAATTATTGATCTCTCGCTTGCACCTACTCCTTCGGTGGGAGACAGTGTTGCAGAGATCCTCGAGGAGATGGGGCTTGAATCGGTGGGTGCACCGGGGACGACTGCTGCTCTCGCCCTCTTAACCGACCAGGTGAAGAAGGGAGGGGTTATGGCAAGTTTGTTCGTCGGTGGTCTCAGCGGTGCATTTATTCCGGTAAGCGAGGACCAGGGAATGATCGATGCCGTAATTCGCGGAGCTCTGACTCTTGAAAAACTTGAGGCAATGACTTGCGTATGTTCTGTAGGCCTGGACATGATTGCAATTCCCGGGAGCACTTCTGCATCAACGATATCCGGAATAATCGCCGATGAGGCTGCAATCGGAATGATCAACCAGAAGACGACTGCTGTCCGTCTGATTCCGGTGATTGGAAAGGATGTCGGCGACATGGTGGAGTTCGGGGGACTTCTGGGACATGCACCGATTCAGCAGGTTAATAAATTCAGTTGTAGTGATTTTATAAATCGTGGTGGCCGGATTCCCGCCCCGATTCATAGTTTCAGGAACTAACAGGGAAAAAATCTAAAAATTATCCTTTTTACCCGGTAGATTTCATGAGGGTGATCCGATCATCGCGAAAGAGTGAATTAGTATTTTTTGGAAAGGTCACTTTTCAGCGTTGAATTTCAATTCAGAAACACTCTGAAATATGTATGTTATGATAAGGCGAGGTCGAATCGGTCAAGGTTCATCACCTTGTTCCAAACCGCCACGAAATCCTGGACAAACTTTTTTTGCGAGTCTGCACTTCCGTAAACCTCGGCCAGAGCCCGGAGCTGAGCGTTTGAACCGAAGATAAGATCGACACGGGTACCGATCCACGTGACTTCACCAGTCTTGCGATCGTAACTTTCAAAAATGTCTCTGGCGTCCGATACTGCTTTCCACTCTATGCCCATGTCGAGCAGGTTCACGAAAAAGTCGTTCGTCAGAGTTTCCGGATTCCTGGTGAAAACACCGTGCTGGGTTTGTCCGAAGTTGGTATTCAACACTCGCATGCCGCCAATGAGCACCGTCATCTCTGGTGCGGTCAGCGTCAGCAACTGTGCCTTGTCGATCAGCAACGCTTCGGCCTCCACAGAGGGATGGCCCTTCAGGTAGTTGCGGAAACCGTCCGCAATCGGTTCGAGCACGGCAAAGGAGACTACATCGGTCTGCTCCTGCAAGGCGTCCATGCGTCCTGGAGAAAAGGGAACCGTCACATCATGACCAGCCTTCTTGATTGCCTGCTCGACGCCTGCACACCCAGCCAGAACGATGAGATCAGCAAGTGAGATTTTCTTGCCGCCAGAGGCCGTGCTGTTGAATTCGCTCTGGATACCTTCGAGAATTTTCAGCACTTTCGT
>JAZDKH010000312.1:0-2410 GCA_043803325.1 Methanobacteriota archaeon
TGGAAACCAGTATACCCGGACAACGGATCTGGACCTCACCCATGCAATGAAACAGGACGAGAATAATGGCGGCAGCCCGATCCTGATAATAGTAGTCATTCTCATCTGTCTCGGAGGAGTCGGATTCTATGTCTACCGGAAGCGGATTCTGCCCGGAGTATTCAGATGAGTGAAACCCCGGTCATTGCATTCGATAATGTTGTCAAAATCTATCACCTGCCGGCCGGGGATGTTCTTGCTCTTGATCAGGTCTCGTTTTCGATTAATAAAGGCGAGTTCGTCTCGATCATGGGGCCATCGGGATCAGGAAAATCCACCATGCTCAACCTGATGGGATGTCTGGATACTCCGCTATCTGGTACTATTACCATCAACGGGACTGATATCAGTACCCTCAATGATGACGATCTCACCCATCTGCGAAGAGATGAGATTGGGTTTGTCTTCCAGTACTTCAATCTCTTTCCCCTTCTCAATGTCATTGAGAATGTCCTTTTTCCGTTTACTCTTACGAAAAAAGACATTTCAGACAAGAGCAGGGCGATTCGTGCGCTTGCGGCAGTCGGGCTTGAGGAGCGGCTGTATACCAATACTCCGACAGAGTTATCGGGAGGGCAGCAGCAGCGGGTCGCCATCGCCAGATCCCTGGTGAATGATCCGGCTATCATCCTCTGTGATGAACCGACCGGGAACCTTGACTCAAAAACCGGTTCAGGAATCATGGATCTGATGACCGAACTCAATAAAACGGGGAGAACGATAATCATGGTCACCCATGATCCCAATATTGCCGCATATTCACAGCGGACAATTCAGGTACTTGACGGGAGGATCGTATGATATTCTGGGAGATTGCAAAGAGAAATGTAAAACTCCACCTCCTCAGGTCCATCCTTGCCATGCTCGGGATCGTCATTGGGGTGGTAGCCATATCAACCATGGGGATTCTGGGAAACAGCATGGTTCTCGCAGTCTCATCCAGCATGTCCTCGGTCGGAGACAGTGTCATTATTACTCCTCATTCCTCAGCCTCGGGATTTGGAGGAGGGGGAGGCGGAGGCGGAGGAGGGTCACTCCAGAATCTTCATATTTCTGACCAGACGTACCAGGAGATAAAACGGATCACCCAGCCAAATACGGCGATTGCCATTATGTCAGGATCAGACCGGATGCGAATTGGATCGAAGAATGTGAGCAGTCAGGTATATGGTCTTGATCCTGACGACGTAATCACCCTTCTCAAAATTGACTCAGGAACGTATCTCCGGGGGCTGAATAGTTGCCTGGTCGGACCCACCTTTGCAAAAGATAATAATGTCAAGGTCGGAAGCAGGATTTCTATCGGAGAGAACGAGACCCTCCGGGTCACCGGGATAATCGAAGAGCGGGGGATGAGTTTTGATGTCAGCACCGATTCTGCAATCGTTGTCTCCCGGAACTGGTTTGAGAACAGGAATAAACAGACCAGTTATAACTCAGTGGTTGTCAAGGTCAGGGATGTGGATACGATAGAAGCGGTGGCTGCTTCTATCGAGAAGAAGTATAACCGGCCCAATGACATCGTCTATGATGTGACCGATACCCGAAAAACCCTGAAATCTATCTATGAAACTTTCGGACAGATCACCACGTTTGTGAGTGCAATCGGAGGGATATCACTTATCGTAGCAGGAGTGAGTATTCTCAACATCATGATGATGTCAGTTACCGACCGGACCAAAGAGATCGGAATTATGCGAAGTATCGGTGCATTAAAGCGGGAAGTCCTGAGCATGTTCATATATGAAGCATTGATCTTAGGGATGATCGGGAGTTTCACCGGCGGGGTGATCAGTTTTGTCGGGGGATATCTGATCAGTGACCTGATGCTGAAGACCACCGAGTATCTCTTCGTTCCTTCAAGTCTCATACAGATCCTGTACGGGGTTAGTTGTGGGATTGTAATATGTTTAATCTGTAGTTTATATCCGGCCTGGAGAGCGGCGAATTTAAACCCGATTGATGCATTACGGCATGAATAACCAGAAATATTTTTTTATCAGATAGAACTCTGACCCAGATACATCATAAGACCCTGAAAAGCGATAAAATTGAGTGAGAACACTAATTATTCTGAATCCTGATTCGCAGATTTACAGTGCTTTTTTGGCAGAGGGCATCCATGGGTTGTAAGATATTCACCGCCCCATGTGCAGAGATCTTCTAGTACCGGCACTACCGAGAGGCCGAGACTGGTGAGCGTATATTCGACGCGAGGGGGGACCTGTGGATACACTTTCCGGGTGATGACCGCATCCTCTTCGAGCTCACGAAGTTGTTTGGTCAGCATACGGGGAGTTACCATCGGGAGTCTATCCATAATCTCAGTAAATCGCAGCGTTTCGGTTTTCAGTTGCCAGATGATGAGGGC
>JAZDKH010000313.1:0-5976 GCA_043803325.1 Methanobacteriota archaeon
TATTTGGCTTTTACAATACGTATTGATGAGTCAAGTGATTCAACAACCCGTATCATCTCCATATAGGTATCTTGGAAACGGGATACTGACCTGAGATCCTGAATGATCGTATTAATCCGGCTACTTCCATCTAGGATATGCTGTAATGAGCGATGAAAGGTATCAAACCGTGTATGAAGATACTCATTAGCCTCTGCATCACTGTCATCAACAACTTCGAGCATCTCTTTCTGGAAATTTGAGATCTCTGTTTCCAGGGTTTTTGAACTTATGTACAGATAATTTGCCGGATTATTTATCTCATGGGCTACTCCGGCAATAAGGGTTCCAAGGCTGGCCATCTTCTCTGATTCGAGTAACTGGTTCTGGGTACGGAGAAGATTATCATGTTTCTCCTCAAGATCCTGCAAAGCCTTTTTGAGATCAGAGGTCCGCTGGGCTACTTCAGTTTCAAGGTACTGATAGAGCCTGGCATTTTCAATCGAGATTGCCACCTGAGTTCCCAGTATTTTGAGTAGATCAAACCGCTCCCTGGTAAAGGCTCCTGAAGAGAGGTTATTTTCAAGGTATAGGATCCCGATTAATTGACTCTTATTCTCTATCGGCATGCATAGTACTGACTGGGGTACGGTTCTCCTGATATAGGGATCCCGGTCATATACCGGATCATCCGAAGCATTATCCAGAATTAGCGGTTTCCGGGTTTTTTCGGTAAAATTTATGATTGAATGCGGGATTTCAGAGTATTCCCTCATCGGAATCCCTATCATCGTTTCAACGGAGTCATTCTGCACTACCCGTGCCGCCTGAACGATCATCGCGCCACCCTCCATGGTGAGAAGAACTCCTTTTGTTGCCCCTGCATTTTCAATCATGAAATGCATCATCTTCTCAAGGATCATATCCAGACGAATCTCTTCAGAAATGGTTTGTGATGCCTTGATGATGGTTATGAGATCAAGTTCTTCGATTTGGGTGGTGAGAGAGTTCGAGGATGTATATATCAGGGAATCATAGGTTGTAGACGACAACGTCTTTGACTTATGAGAGAGGATATCAGGGTATTTCCTCTTCATTGCCTCAACTTTCACACTGGCCCCCCATAACTCATAACAATATGCAGCTTTTCGCAGATACACACTGGCAATATCCGGTTTTTTCATCCCGACCCAGAATTTTCCTGCACATTCTGATGCAATAGCCTCATATTGAATCAGATTATTTTCATGTGCCAGTTTAATCGCTTCGTCATACATGTTCATTGCATCAAGAGGTCTCTCATCAACTCTGGCCAATTCTGCCTCGATAAGCCGGACATGTGAAAGGAAATTATAGGGGGCAGATGAGGCTATGTGATTGAGAAAGGCAAGGTAATCTGAAACTATTTTTAGGTTTTGTTCCTTTTCAGCAGGAGTATATCGGGAACTGTTTTGCAGATAGAGGAGTGATGCTATCAGCCTGAATTCTACCCGGATTGATAATATCTCCAGATATGGCAGGATGTCTGCCGTTATAAGAAGACGAGCTTCATCATACCGCTCAAGAATATACATCGCCATTGACATGTAAAATCTCGTAATTGCGGTGATGAAGTTGATATGAGGAGTTTTGAGTAGTTCGGCAATGATATCAGGATTATATGCTTCCGGCTGCAAAGTCAGGCCGGTCAGTTCACGAATGAACGGGGCCACGTTCACCAGCATCGACTCATAGGTGAATTTCTGGTTCAGCTTTTTTATGAAACTGAGGTATGCCTCTCCTTTCTGATAACATTCAGGTAATGGAACACCCGCTGATATGAGGGTCCGGTGACCATTTGCAAGACTATATCCCGCGTAAATATAATCCCCACTTTCTACCCCGAGATGATATGCCTGTTCACCATATGCTGGAATTTCTGCAAGGTGAGCTCTGACATATCCCACAAAGGTAAAGAGGTTGAGCACTTTGCATCTGACTTTTTTATCAGGGATACGTTCTGATAAAGCCAATCCTACCTGAGTGAACTCATGCACAACGTCAAAATCACGTGTTGAGGATGAGAGGATCAATGCATGACAAATGCATCCATAGGATGAATCCAGGGTTATTCCATGTTGTATCGAAAGATTAACAGATGTATACGTGAGGACCGGAAGATAGAACGGATACTCGATTACTGCCGCATCGATAAGGTTTCCAAGAATATGCGTTAAGAGGTGGTATGTTGCTTCACAATTCTCAGAGAGGTAGGTGAGATCAGAAACCGGTTTATCATCCCAGTTATCAGAAAATTGTTGAACCTGGGTTTTTATGTAATCCTCTATTGCCGCATTATCTTCCAGAGGAGGGAGTACGATATCGTACTCCTTCAATGCCTGGATCCCAATATGGATCGAATCAAGAAATCGCACTTCCCATGATGCCTGATTTATTCTCTGAATGGCGATGAGAAGTCTCTCCTCGATTGATATTGCATGCTGAAAGGCCTCTTCCAGTAAATTTTTTGAGATTTCAAACTGCCTGAGGGTATATTCACATTCAGCCCGGTTCAAAAAGAGGTTGAAGGTGAGTTCGTGCATTCGCTCCCAGGAGTGAGAAGGCAACAGATGCATTCCTGTTTCCAGGAAATCTCTGGCACTTACAAACGCAGTTGCATTCTTTGCTTTGCTACCACTTTTCAGGTTTAACTCTGCTACCCTGACACGTTCTGACTCGTCAGTTATCAAATGGAGACTTAGATTATAATGCCCGGTTATCTGAAACGCTGATGAATCATCCTGTTCATCATATGAATTGAGGAGCGTTCTGGCGATTTTAAGATGGAGGGAGGCTTTTTCTTCTTCAGGAATAAGAGTATACGCCGCCTGTTGAATCCGATCATGTAAAAAGGCAAGGTCACATCTGATAGTATCAGGCTCTTTCGAGTGAATGATTAAAGGAAGGTTGTCATCCTGAGGGATGATCAATCCTTCGTGAAGGGACATGTTGAGATGGGCGATTATCTGGGCTGGAGTGCGGTTCGTTACTTCTGCTATGGTCTGTAATGAGAAGACATTGCCGATGCAGGATGCGATACGAAGGATCTGTTGTTCTTCCAATGGAAGATTTTCGAGTTTTCTGACAACCAAATCCACGACATTTTCAGTATATGCCCTCTTCTCAATTTTTTGTATATCATACCTCCATCTCTGATTGTCCGTATCAAAGATGAGCAGTCCATCTGCATTGAGTGATCGTAAAAACTGGTGCACAAAAAAAGCATTTCCCTTCGTTTTTTCTGATATGATTCTTGAAAGATCGCTTAAATCCCCTTCTTTTATATGCAGGGTATCAACAAGGAGAGAGGTGATGCTGCGCTGTGAGAGATCTGATAACATAATTTCCTGAACAGAGGCTGGTGTTTTTTTGATCTCCTCAAGAGTCTGGATGAGCGGATGAGATATATCCACCTCATTATCCCGATACGCACCTATAAACAGGAACGATCTGATCTCCTCATCATTCATGAGAATTTGTATGAGGGAGAGTGATGCATGGTCAGCCCATTGGAGATCATCAAGAAAAAGAGTGAGTGGATGATCCGGGGTACTGACAGCCCGGAAGAAATTTCTACAGACGAGATTAAACCGGTTAATAGATTCAATGGGATCGAGAACCGGAATTGTTGACTGTTGACCGAGGATCAACTCGAGGTTCGGAATCAGATCAACGAGAACCTTGCCATTTGACCCGACCCTCTCTTCAATCGCGTTCCTGATGTCACGTATCTTCTCACCATCCTCTGTGAGGATGAGATTGATGAGATTTGATAATGCCTGGATTATAGCTGAGTAGGGGAGGGTCTGTTCATACTGATCATATTTTCCGGAAATAAAATACCCACGGTGCTCAGTGACCGGCTTATGGACTTCAAATACCAGGGATGTTTTTCCAACTCCTGAATGACCGGTGACCATCATACACCCTACTCCCCCCTCTGCAAGCTGGTCATACATATCCAATAATATTTTTCTCTCAGTGGCAACGCCATAGAGGGTTTGAGGAATTAATAATCGTTCTGAAAAGTCGTTGCATCCAAGAACAAAAGAGGGAATGGTATCGGTATCATCACCTATGGCCAGGCATTGAGAGAGATCAAGATGTAAACCCATAACTGACTGATACCGGTCTTCGGCATTTTTTTCCAATAATTTCAGGATAATTTTGGAGATAATATCTGGAATGTTCTTATTTACCTCATGGGGCGGAGTTGGATGATGGGCAATATGGGCGTGAACGATCTCCATTGGATCGTCAGATACAAAAGTGAGCCTGCCCGTAACCATCTCATAGAATGTGACACCCAGAGAATAGAGATCAGTCCGATAATCAACGACACGGTTCATCCTCCCGGTCTGTTCAGGAGAGAGATAGAGGAGTGTTCCTTTGAGGTATTTTGGATTACCGAGATTTTGAACCCTGGCATCCAGTTTCGATGCAATTCCAAGGTCTATTATATGGACGGTGTTATCAGGAGGACATACCAGAATATTGTTACTATTGATATCTTTATGGATGATATGATGCGTATGTATTGTTTCCAGGACATGTGATATTGCTATTGCTACGGATAAAAACTCCCTGATGCTTCTCTCTTCTGAAAATCGCTCTTTAATGGTGATCCCCGGAATGTACTCCATAATTAAAGCATGCCGGTTATTATGCATTCTTTTTTCATAAATGGTACGGATCCCCGGATGTTGCCCAATCTCCAGAGAAAAATCGTATTCATTATAGAAATTCCTGATCTGTTGAAGAGATGGAAACTCGTCATTGAGAATTTTTATTGCAATTGGTTTTCCAATGGAACTCCTCTCCTGATAATAGATGGTTGAATGCTTCCCTGAGTATATCTCCCTGAGTTCTTCCGAGTGAATTACTATTTTTGGCATTTAATCTCCATGTAATAAACAGTTCGAACGATTTTCAGTGAGGTATTACTCTTATGGGCATAAAAATGAATGTTATTATTCTTCTAACCCTCCGGGCTCTATCCAATGAGCGTATAACTCCCTATTATCTTTTAATAATAGAATAAATTTCCATCAAGGGCAGCTGAAGCCCTACTCCTGATAAAACATAGAAACGTAGTGTTACTGGATATTTTTTCCCCAACCGGCTGGTGCATCGTCTGCAATACCGGGTCTGCGGTCTGGTCAGATACCAGGCAGCAGACCAGCCTGTGTGAGACCTGTTCTCAGCGGGAAGGGGGACGAGGGCTCAGGATCCCGGTCGGAGAGGGATGGTATAGTATCCGGCCAGGTCTGTGATCCCGGTTCGGGAAGGGAAGGCGAAGAAATCTCCGGTGTTTCGATATGAAGGGGAAGGATCTGGTGTCATTCGTCTTCTCTCCCTACTATGGAATCGTGAGTCAATGCATAGGCTAAAGTTTAAACGAAACCTTCTTACTATTAGCACCCTGATACTCACCTGATGAAATAAAATGATTTTTCATAAAAATTGATAACTATTGATCTATCATGTATCACAGATTCCAGTAACTAGTATATTCCATCATATCGCTGATGAATCACGGAGACCTAAAGAATTATTATGGAAGAACAGGGGTTATCCTTCATATATTCACAAAAGGAGAGCATCCTCGCGATTGCCCATCTTCATGGTGCTCATAATGTGCGAATTTTTGGATCGTATGCTCGAGGGGATCAGAAGCCTGAAAGTGACCTTGATCTCCTGGCAGACATTGATAATGACAGGAGCCTGCTCGACCAGGTAGCATTAATCAGGGAATTAGAAGATCTTCTTAACATTACGGTTGATTTGGTAGAACCAGCATGTCTGCATTGGTATATAAAAGACACAATCCTCTCTGAGGCGATCCCCTTATGAAAGATGATCGGTACTATTTAATCCTGATAAATGAGTATATTGAGAAGATCAAGGATTATACAAATGACGGGTATGATTTTTTTCTTCAAGATGAAAAAACTCAGG
>JAZDKH010000314.1:0-2288 GCA_043803325.1 Methanobacteriota archaeon
ATCACTCATACTCTCTCATATCAACATATATCTCCCATCATTTCTCCACCTTCACCCCATTCCCAGAGACCGAGCGTTCAGCACTGCCTACCGAGACAACCTGGCTAATATCACGGAACCTGAGCACTTTCTCTACATCGCTCCAACTCATTGTTCCGATCTCACCCGGACCTTCCACCGCGATTCGATCGAACACCGAAATACCTGGCTAACCAGATAAAAGGAGTTATCTCCCTGGCATATTCTTCCGAATCCGGCCTCAACCCGCAGGATCATGACACCCCTCCCGGGAGTCCTGACTCCCGCCGGAAACATCCCTCACAGATCGCGGTCTTCATCCCGGGATCATACCAGACTGCCTTCTGACCCTCGCAGACCTGGCATCTCCCGAGATCCCGGTCCAACAGGACCATATCAGGGTTCGAGATCACTCCGGGAAGGGCCCTGACCGAATCGGTCTCTGCCTGCCGTGCCATATCGTACCAACGCCTGCAGAACTCCCGGATGATCCGGGGAGGCCCGGATAGACGATCATGGGTTATCCGTTCCAGATAATGTACCCATGTGTACCCGCAGCAGTCACACGGACCCTGACCAAAACCCCGGTCTATGCCGGTAAAGTCCTTTGTCCGGGTCGGTTCCTGCAGAAATCTCCGGTCCCGTCAACCTTGGCAACCCACCAGACACACAGCTCCGGGATAGTGCAGGTATCAACAGCCAGACTCCCTGCACCGAGAGATAATTCTCAAGTTATCCCCCTGATTGACTTCACTTCCTCACATATTCAGTTCCCGGACAGATCTGGATAAAATATCGAAATTCCTCATCAGACCCTTCTACTCGCATATTTAAAAATTAAATAAACATTCGGGAACGAGTCACTGCGAAGAGAAAAATAACCTGCTGAGGAAGATAAAAAACCGATAATTTTCAAGGAATGAGAAATTCACTTATGAATTAAATTTCATATGGTAATATATGCATTCAACCCGGATTGATGCTTTTAAAACCGGATATACCCTCCTCATAATTTCCATTGCACTTGCAAATTTTATGGCAGCATTTGATGCGACCATTGTTATGATAGCCCTCCCTACGATTGCGAAGATATTCAATCTCCCGACAACCTCAGTGAGCTGGATTATCACATCGTACATTCTGGTAATGGCTGCATGTGTCCTGATATTTGCTAAACTATCGGATTTTATTGGATATCGGAAAATGTTCCTGTATGGTTTCTCCATTTTTACCTTTGCATCATTTTGCTGCGGATTCCTTCAGGAATTCATCAATTTCTTTCCCATCTTTATAGCATCCCGGATAATCTAGGCCATTGGTGCAGTCATGATTACGGCCATCGGGCCGGCTATGGTCACCGCATTTATTCCAATGGAACTGAAAGGAAAACCGATGGGTACGGTATTCACATTCGCTTTTCTTGCAATGACCATTGCACCAATAATTGGGGGAATACTAACCCAGTATCTCTCCTGGAGCTGGATATTTTACATAAATATCCCGATAGGAATTATCGCAATTCTCCTTGGTGCAAAGGTGATCCCAAAAAATGGACTGCCGGATTTGATATTCTGGGTTCAGTTCTCATTTGCATCGGGTTTGCATCCCTGCTCTATTCTCTATCGGAAGGGCAAACACAAGGATGGACCAACCCAATAATCCTTGCCTATTTCTTCCTTGCTATTCTGACTCTTGGTTGTTTTATCTGGTGTGAACTCAAAGCCTCTGACCCACTTCTTGAGTTGCGATTATTTAAAACGAGAAATTTCCTTCTCATAAATATGGCTCTTTGTCTTGAATTGTTCATTTATATTGGTCTTGTGTATCTGTCTCCCTTTTATCTTCAATACGTGCAGGGATACACCCCCTCTCTAACCGGACTCATATTTACCGCCATGTCAGTTGGCATGGTAACCGGTGGAATACTTGGAGGTGTGCTCTATAACCGGATCGGGGGTCGGGCAATCAATATCGCTGCCGCAATGTCAATTATATTGGGGTATTTCCTGACAATCTTCCTGAGATCTAATTCACCTGGCTGGCATATGGCTCTCTGCCTATTCCTCGTGGGGTTAGGAATCGGGTCAATGATAACATCACTCTCGAACATGATCATGAACTCAATTTCAAAAAAGTATCAGGGCATGATCTCCAGTTTTATCTGTCTTGAACGGTTTGCACCGATAACAATAGGAATAGTGATTTTTAATATTGTGTTTATACAGGGTATGAGTGGTCAAAATTTTAGCGGCCAGATTGGGAAACAGGTA
>JAZDKH010000315.1:0-10705 GCA_043803325.1 Methanobacteriota archaeon
ATGGTTACCATTGAAGTGCTTTCGTTACTATTGCCCGAGAAAACTACTGCGGCATTCAATGGATAGGTTACATTGGTCAGTCGGTCAATTGTAGTCATATTACCCTGAGTTCCACTGATGATAGTGACATTTGAACTGACATCCTGTACCGTTATCGTCATCCCACCTGATCCATTTGTGATAGTACTCTCACCACCCTGAATGTTAGCGATGTACGAGGACGATTGGTCAGCGATACAGCATACGGTCAAAGACACCAGCATGAGAATGCCGATGAAACCGAGGAGAACACAACGATTCATATATATCGATACCTTTGATATCATATAAAGGTTTTTTAGTCTGTCTTCTATTGACAGAGAGAAATTCGAACCAAATTATTTGGCAGGATACGTCTCTGTAATCTTTTTATCAGGTCAATTCAATATCTATCTCTTATCATTGATTTCATTATGGAACTCTTTCGGGAAGGTTCTGCGATCAGGTTACACACCTGATCATACTACAAGGCACACATTATGACGAATATAATCATACCACTCGTAATTATCTCACTTTTTTGTATTATCCCAATAATTTCGGCTGGGAGTGAACTGGATGTTTCAATAGAACCAGTGTATATCGGAGTCCTCCTCCCTCTGACCGGACCTCAGGGAACATACCTCTATGAAGCATTACAATACGGAGCAGAGCAGATCAATGCCGGCGGTGGCATTGGAGGGAGACCGCTCCGATTAATTTTCCGGGATACCAGGTCGGGTGACCTTCGAACCTATGCTGAAGAACTTGCAACGGATCCGAGGGTTCAGGTCGTGATAGGTCCGTATTTCGCAGATGAACTCTTTCAGATCGCGGATCTCTTTGTCAACAACCAGAAGGTGCTCGTATCACCCACCATAGGATCAGATGAGGGATTTCGTGCGTTTTCTGGGAGCGGAAGTTTCTGGAGGCTCTCTACCAACAGCCGAGACATGACCTCAGTGATCATGCAGCACCTCATCAGTCACCAGATAAAAAAAATCGCCATTCTCTCTCCAAATAATTCGGCTACACAAACGTTTGACGACTGGATTCCATTCTGGGCGATGGATACCGGATTAGAAATTACCGGAAATCTCAAATACGACAGCCAAAATAATATCTCTGATGCTCTTCATCAGCTTGAGAAACAGGATCCTGAGTATATCTTATTTCTCTATACCGGACGAAACCAGGATTTAATCACTGCGGTAAATGCTTTACACGATAGTAATTCGGCAAGCCGTCTCTATCTTGTCAAGCCCAATGTTGATGAAACGGGAGCTGTTCAGGTTTCATCAGACACGAAAACATTACAGGAATCCCTGGTATCAGGCCAGTGGAAACTTCAGGATACAAACACAATATCAGTCCCACTTCCGAATGAAACACTTATCTTTTTGTCCCCTCCCCCGGATCCAGGTTTTTCAAAAGAGTATTCTGATTTTTCTGGCAAGAAACCACTATTTTTTGCATCTGAAACATATGATGCACTCCTGGTTTCCGCCAGGATCATGGCGCGGTTTGTTGCAAATCCAGGTCAGTCTCCCATGAAAGCAGCAAATTCAGTTCTCCTGAATCAGACAAAGCCACAGACTCCCCGGACCATTTTAGGAATGCAGGCTGCCTTTACGATGATTCAGAAGGGTGAGGTGCCAGTGATGACCGGAGCAACCGGTCCATTAACATTTGTTCCAGAAGGAACAGACCGTTCATCTCCCTGGTATCAGACCTATGTCATCAGGGATGGGGCCATAACCGTAGATCCCATCGTCTACCGTGAAATCAATAAGGCCCCAATCACCTCTGCTGAAAATCCTGGAATATTGCCTTCTCACAACCAGTCGGAAAATATATCAAAAACCGGTGATTTCTGGGCAGTGATAGGAGGATTATCACAAGACTGGGTAAATTATCGTCACCAGGCTGATGCTCTGACCATGTACCAGATGCTCAGGAAACATGGAGTCCCTGATGATCACATCATCATGATGGTATATGATGACATTCCGCAGGATCCTCACAATACAAAACCAGGTGAGGTATATCATGTTCCGAAAGGAGAAGAGGTACGAAAAACTGCAATTCTGGATTATTCAGGAGAACAGGTTAATCAACAGACGATAGAACAGGTTCTGACAGGAAAGTCCTCCGAACAAGATCTTCCGGTGCTTGGTTCAAATGAAAATTCAACCATCCTGGTATATTTTGCATCTCATGGTGCACCGGGAGGGCTGCTCGTTATCGGTGAGGGAGAAGCAGTTATCACGCCTGAAGAAATGAACATCCTGGTTGAAAAGATGAAAGAAAATCAGAAGTTCGGGCAGATGTTAATTCTCCTAGAATCATGTTATAGTGGGGCAACAGTAGAAGACATTTCCACGTCGGGTGTGCTCGTCATGACCGCGGCAGGGAAGAATGAGACCTCAAAATCAGCAATTTATGACCCTGATTTATCAAGTTGGATCTCGGATGAGTTTACTAATAAACTGACCGCTATTATTCGTAAATCAGGTGAAACAGACTCAGTTAGGGATTTGTTTGCGAAGATTTATCCCGCAGTCCGGTCTTCTCATCCGGGGATATACAATCTGAATAACTCCTTCTCCCCTGATACCCCAATATCAGTATTCTTCGGGGGATAGTTTCACTCCCCTCTTAAAAGACAGTTGTACCGGCCGATCGGGGAAGAACAATGCTGCGTCGGATCCGGGTCAATGACCCTGGGGATCGTCTTGACAAAAATCGACTTCCTGACCCTGGCTGCTTCATAACAACCCGTGCAGAGCATCCGGTTCGGCCGTAGAGGACCGGATATCCGTTCCGGGGTCATTCACTCCTGGTACTTGGTGTACGATATAGCACAGATAGTACACGCTTTTTTCTGCGGCCAGCTTTCTATTATGATGAAGTCCCCAGGTGGAGAGATCCTCTTTGATATTTCAACACTACAAGAATACCTTATAATCTCCTATCCCCCATATGATAGATAGATGACCCAACCAAATCAGGTAATCAGTATCCTGACTTCTCTGAAACCTCATCTTACCGGGCAATACCATATCTGACGGTTTGGGTTATTTGGATCGATAATCAAAGGAGATATTTCAGAGCATAGTGACATTGATATTCTCGTAGAGTTTGAAGAAGCTCCAAGTATTTTTGGGTTTTTGGATCTTGAAGAGGAACTTACCGACGCATTGCAAAACCGGGTCGATCTTGTGGATGTTGATGGATTAAAACCCATTCTCCGTCCTAAAATTCTGGATGAAGTTCAATATGTCTGAAAGAAGAAATATCAACCTTTTTTTAACCGATATTCTGACAGCATGTGAAAAAGTAATCAGGTACGCAGGTTCAATTCATCAGGAAGATGGGATCTGTGATGAAAAGATATGGAAGCAATGCGTTATAATTTTCAAGGAATTAAAGGGCGATTACAATTTTAAGAAAAATGTTATTGGGAATGAACCTCTGGCGTTTATTCATGTTTAAAAAAAATACATAGTACCTTATCGGGTACATCCAAGAGGTAGCGAAGTTAAACTATTGCTTTAGGGAATAGTTTGAATTTTCAATAGTTGAAAGAGGAAACTATTTGATACGTGAGGGGTAATATGATGAGTGATGAAAGTATGGATGATGCACTGATGGACTGTGCATCTAATTTGATGGTTCAAATAGGTGGGTTCTATTTCGTTCACCAGATAAAAAAAGAACAGAAGTCAAGTGGGTTTGATCTAGCGAAATTCAACCTTCTCAGAACTCTTATTATGAGTACAGAAAAGTATTCCATATCCCAACTTGGGAAAATTCTCTATCAATCAAAGTCTTACATGTCAAAACTCGTTGATGCCCTGATTCAGGATGAACTGGTTACCCGTGTACCTGATCCAAACGACAGGCGAGTTATTTACATCTGTATTACCGAAAAAGGTAGTGAGTTATCGGAACATTTACGAGAGGAATTTATTTTAGACATGAGATCACTCATCACCGGTCTTCCTACATCTGATCTCCAGGAACTCTGTGATGCAGCTCAAAGGTATGATAATCTGCTCATGAAAGTAGAATCTTCCGATCTTATGAACATTTTAAGATCATAAGGATACATGAGATGTGAATATATCAACCAATAATTCAACGCCTCCAACCTCATAATTTGAAACGAGATTCACTCATAGATTTTTCATTCATCATCCATACTCATCAATGAATGGAGAATACGTATGAATCTACCAAAATACCCGGAGATAATCCAACCGCGATCCGGAAGAGATACTGCTGACGATATGTACAAGAGTATTCTATCGATCCATCGGCTTGCTGGAATTCTCTTTATCGGTCTTGTATTCCTGTCTATTGTTGCTTCACCGGCATCTGCAGGAACGAAATATCAATCAGGCTCACCGAATCTAACCGTTTCCATAGCAGGGAGCAATGAATTTACGAGCGGGAATACCGTCCCTATAGATCTCAAAATACAAAATACCGGACTCAACTCCATGAAGATAGTTCAGTCAGGAATTGTAGATCGGGATGATATCCCCAGCACTGCAAAAATGGTTACCGTTTCAGTATCTCCCGGAGATGCCCCGGTCCTGATTAAATCAGATCCCCAGATGATCGGTGATGTTCCTGCCTCAGGGAATATTCCGGTTACATTCAAGATTCTGATCAAGAAAGAAGCAAAAGCGGGAACCTATGTCCTCCCGGTTACGTTATCCTACACCTATCTTGCTGAAGCAGAGCAACAAGGAACAGACAGTGTATCCTATCGCTATAATAAAAATGAGGTTACCGTAAACATTCCGTTCACGGTTCAATCATCGATAAACCTGGATGTGACAAATATCCTTCCCGAGAATTTGAACGCCGGAGGATCTGGTTTTATCACCCTCACGCTTCGTAATTCAGGGAGTGATTCAGGATACAATGCAGTAGCGAAGTTGATCCGAAATGAGAACTCACCAATCGTTCCCATAGACAGTTCGATCTATCTCGGAACCCTGGACCCGGGAACGGAAGTAAAAGCGAAATTCAAAGTCTCGGTATCACAGGATGCAGAAGCTCAAAGTTATCCGTTGAGTATAAAGGTCTCATATGAGAATAACAACGGGGAGAACCTCTCTTCAAAGGTCCAGGACTTTGGGGTGCCAGTAGGGGCAAAAGTTAGTTTTACGATAACCAGTAAACCAGCCACACTAAATCAAGGGCAGAAAGGCGTTATCGAAGTTCAGTACCGCAATGATGGTTCTGCTCCCGCATACAGTGCTGAAGCGAGGATCAGTGCAGTTGATCCCTTTACCAGTAATGATGATCTCGCATACCTCGGCGACTTAAAATCCGGAGAAACTGGTACTGCGAAGTTTGAGATAAGTGCTTCATCAGGTGCAACGGTAAAAACATACGGACTTGATTCTGAGGTCAGGTACAGGGATGCACTCGGTAACAGCCAGATCTCAGATACGATTAAGGTCCCATTATCGGTTGAAACAGCATCCGGAACCGGTTCGCTGATTCCAAGCCTAATCGTGATTGTACTCATTCTTGGTGGAGGATATTACCTCTATTCAAAAAGGCGTACCAGCCCATGTGTCTAATCCTTTTGTGGAGAAAGACATGGCAACAATTTTTTCGTCTACCTCATCAGCGTTTTCAGGCTTAGCGGATCTGGTTATTAACCGGACAAACCTGATTCTCAAAGTATCCCTGATCCTTATGGTAGTATCGATCATCGGTATGATGTCACTATCGATGGCTACCGGTAATAGTACCTACCAGGATGAGGATTCAGAGAGTAGTGTAATCTCTAATCACTATAGTGAAACGTTCTCACAGGAGTCAATTATTCTCCTGATTGAATGTAATGATCCAACCAGCCCCGAGGTACTGAAATATATCGACTCACTCAAAAAACCTATTAAAAATCTCCAGTACATCTCATCGGTATCAAGCATTGCTGATCTCCTGAAAGAGGCCAATGGAGGAGTCCTTCCGTTATCATCCGGTGAAGTTATCACGGCAAAAGAAAAGATATCACCAACGGTATGGAATCAGTTTGTACCATCTCATCTGATGACGATGGTGATGATCAGTCTCAATCCGGGTCTTGCTGATGTGAAAAAGAACTCCGCAATTGGAGATGTTAAGTCATTTGTTTCCAGCACCTCGATTCCTCCGGGTGTTACCGTCTCGGTGACCGGGAGTGCCGCGTTCGCTACAGAGATGGGCGCTGCTATGGGTCAGTCGATGATGACCTTGATTATGGCAGCATTAGTTCTGATGGTGATTGTGCTTGGACTTCTGTTTTCGTATGTGAGTCATCGGTTTCTCCCGGTTGCCATAGTCACGGTTGGGTTGCTCTTCACCTTCGGAATTATTGGGCTTGCCGGGATCCAGATCAGTATGGCGGCAATATCTGCATTTCCAGTATTGATAGGACTTGGAATAGATTATGCCATTCAATTTCATGCTCGTCTGGAAGAAGAAGCCAGAACGAACCCACTCACCATAGCTGTTCGTAACACGATCACCCGTACCGGGCCCGCGGTGATGTATGCAATGCTTGCAACCGCCGTGGGATTTTACGCCATGTTTATCTCAACCGTCCCCATGATCCGTGGATTTGGATTAGTAAGCATCATCGGGGTGATCACCTGTTATGTAACCTCCCTTATCGGTATCCCGGCAGTAGCACTGTTCCTGAATTATCAGGCAAAGGGTTCAGGAAAGTCCAGGCAGTCTGAATTTATTGATTCCAGTCTCTCCCGTATCGCCGTGACTATGGCGAAAAACCCGGTCGTGGTACTGCTTGTGGTTCTTTTCGTGGCTTTCGTAGGAATTCAACTGGAGTCACAGATTCAGGTGAATACGAATGAGAATTCCTTCGTACCCTCTGATATGCCGGCAAAGGTCACGATGAATAAAGTATCCCGGACCATGGGTTCTTCTGATTCTGCAGCAATTTACGTTGCAGGTTCTGATGTTACCTCACTGGAATCAATAATCTGGATGAAAGAATTCACCGACCTTGAGATGCGATCTCATTCTGAACTGAAAAGTGCGATAAGTATTGCGGATTATCTGATATCGCCAGATACCGGAGCATTACCCGCAACACAGTCTGAACTCGATGCAGCCTTACGTAAAATTTCTGAAGATGTTCGCAAGCAATATGTCAACGGAAATAATGAGGCAGTTATTCAGTTAGGCATGATCAAACTTGAATCAGGGCCAAAGAAGAGTTTAAAAAAATTAATTGAATCAGACCTCCAGCTATTACCCCCTCCACCCGGAATTACTGCCCGTCTGACTGGGAGTTTTGCCCTGTTCACCGACCTGATCGACAACATCGTCAACAGTAAGGATTTGATGACCTATCTCGGATTCATTCTCGTGGTATTCTTCCTCGCTCTGGTATACCGCAATGTGTATGCTATCACTCCAATCGTTCCGATTGTAGCAATTGTCGGGTGGAATGCAGTTGCGATGTACATGATGGGGATCGAGTATAACCCGATGACTGCCTGCCTGGGTTCGATGACCATCGGTGTTGCTGCAGAGTATACCATTCTCGTTATGGAACGCTATATTGAGGAACGGGAAAAGACTGAAAATGTTATAGAGGCCATCAAAAACAGTGTCCAGAAGATCGGATCTGCGATTATGGTCTCCGGATTTGCGACCTTCTTCGGTTTTTCAGCTTTGACACTCTCAACATTTCCGATCATCAGCAACTTTGGCCTTACTACCATCATTGCGGTATTATTTTCGCTTATTGGAGCAATCGCAGTGATGCCAGCGGTGCTTTCGCTGGCAGACCAGATCGTCAATGGAGTTAAGAACATCGAGAAAGGAATTCATGAATCTGGGGAGCCGGTTGAACGGTAATGTCTGATAGTAAGACACCTCACGAAATATTAAAGAAATCAAGGACTGTGGAAAGAACTGAAGGTGTGGATATCTTAACCGGAGATCCTAAATCGGCAATTCTGAAACTATCTATCCCGGTCATGCTCGCTATGCTTTTGAGTTCAAGTTATAATGTAGTTAATGCGATCTGGGTTGCAGGGCTGGGATCAGATGAACTCGCGGCTATCGGGTTCATTACCCCAATTTTTATGATTCTGATAGGTCTGGGAAGTGGTATTAGTGCCGGGGCTTCTTCTTCCATCTCACGGTGGATTGGTAAATCGGACCATTCAAATGCGAGTAATGCAGCGATACATACCCTGATCATCACTCTGATAATATCGGTACTGGTCACCATTCCCCTGGTAATCTTCGCTGAGCCGATATCCAGTTTATTTGGAGCCGGGTCTTTATCCGGGATCGCTGCATCATACGGGACTATTTTATTTGGGGGTGCCATCTTCATCATCTTTTCCAATTCAGGATATGGAATATTCCGAGCTGAAGGGGATTCAAAACGGACGATGTACGCCATGGCTACCGGGGCAGTTCTGAATATGATCCTTGATCCTGTTTTGATTTATGGAATGAATCTTGGTGTCGCAGGAGCTGCCTGGGGTACGGTAATCTCGTGCGCAATCGTCTCTTTAATCATGTGCTATTGGTTCTTCGTGAAAAAGAATACCTATGTCCAAATTTCCAAAAATATGTTCACTCCCTCCCGGGATATTACTCAGGATATTCTGATTGTCGGACTACCGGCAAGCGTGGAATTTCTTGCATTGTCTATCCTAAATATTATTCTGAACTTTATGCTAGTCATATTAGCTGGGAGCGACGCGGTGGCGGTGATCTCTGTTGGATTCAGAGTGTCATCCTATGGTATCGTTCCGATTATTGCCCTTGGTAGCGTAGTAGTATCCGTTACCGGAGCAGCATATGGTGCCCGGTTGTATAAGAAAAATCGGGAAATATTGCTATTTTCTCTCCTCTTTGGACTTGGGATATCTATCTTAGTCGGAATTGTAACCAGGATTTTTGCATATCCTATTGCCTCCATTTTTTCGTATTCAGCAAGTAGTGCAACCCTATATCCTACGATTGCAGCATTTCTTGGAGTCATGTGCTTATTCTATCCTATTGCTACTGTGGGTATCCTCTCCGCTTCGGTGTACCAGGGAGTTGGAAAAGGGCCGACATCTCTTATCTTAACCATTATACGAAGTCTTGTTCTCGTGGCGATCTTTGCTTATGTGTTTGCATTCGCTCTGAATATGGGAGAAACCGGAGTTTGGTGGGGATTGATTGTAGGAGAAGGAATTGGTAGTTTATTTGCATTCTCTTGTCTATGGAGATACATCTCCCATCTTCTCTCTTGCTCAAATCGGGCAGATGAATCACTTTTAGGAATACGTTGAATATTTTTGAGTAATTTTCAGTGAGGGTTTTCAGGGGGTGATCTAAGTACATTGTACTGCCGGAATACTATACCATCCCTCAAGGGCCGGGATCCAGAGCCCTCGGCCCCCTTCCCGCTGAGAACAGATCTCACACAGGTGGGTCTGCTGCCTGGGATCTGACCAGACCGAAAAACCAGCCCTACAGACCGTGCATCTGCCAGTTAGGGAAGAATAATACTGCGTCGTATCCGGGTCAATGACCCCGGGGATCGTCCAGACTGACAATACCTCCCTGACCCTTGCTGCTTCATAACAACCCGTGCAGAGCATCCGGTTTGGCCGGGGAGGACCGGCTAACCGCTTCGATGTCATTCGCTCCTGATAATAAGTATATTTTCTGCCACAGATAGTGCACGGCTTTTTCTGCGGCCAGCCTTCCCACGCGATATAGTCTCCAGGGTCGATGGAAGGGGAGGCGGCACGGGCGGCAGGATCCGGGTTTCGGGCGGAAGGTTCCTCTCTGCGTATCAGGCCGGGATCATTACTTGGATGGCTTATTGGGGGTTCATCACCTTCAAGGGCGGCAGAGCGGCACCTATGGTAATCAGGGAGGCTATCCGGGATATCAGATGCATGCACCATACCCGGAGAGTTTGCCGCCCGCAATGGTAAATCTCTAGTATTATTACGTATTTTATTATTTAATTGATTATTATCAGAGTTATTTGGGCGGCAGCAATCCGCCGGCGTCCGCTTTGGCCCATCTTCTGCCGCCATGCCGCCCTGAGACTGGTCATCATCATCAGGAGTATGCAGGTCATAAAATCTCAAGGAATTAATCAGTCGAACCGTTGATGTGGCTCTCGAGGATGCTCTGTCACCAGATGTTCGGAATAAGATTTTCGAGGAGTCATTTCCGCGGTGAAAGAGAATCACCAGTACCTTCGGTTCATCAAAGAGTGTACAGAAGACATTCATACGTTTACTGCGGATGATGAAGAGTCATTCAGGGTTGATAAAAAACCCAATTTGTCGTGATCCGGGCTCTTCAGATACTTGCAGAATCGAACCAAAGATTATCACCTGAATTAAAATCTTCATACCCAGAGGTATTCCGGATACCCGGAATCCTATACCTCAAGATTCTTAGTAACAAACTGATATAATTCAGGGATATCAGATTCAATGATCAGCCAAATTCTCGGGAGATTTACTTCGGTATACTGATGGACCAGAATATTTCGCAATCCTGCGATATCTTGCCAGGGAATAGTCTGATTACTTGCTTTTATCTCTTCAGATAATCTCTGAGTTGTTTCAGCAAGAATCTGCAGTTTTCTGATAACGGCATCCTGAGTTTTTTCATCTTGAAG
>JAZDKH010000316.1:0-5753 GCA_043803325.1 Methanobacteriota archaeon
ATATCCGGACGATATGTTCATTCTCCAGTTCTCTCCATACCTGTATCTCCTGGAGGAAAGAACTCCCGGTCTGTTCATCAGAACGGGATGGGATCTTGACTGCTACCTCCTCACCGCTGGCATATCTGGCATACCAGATCGACCCTACACCCCCTGAGGCGAGAAATCTGACCTCCTCGTACCGGGATGCAAGGCTGACCGGAAATTCTGACATCCCTAAACTGCCTGGAGAAGAATGCTCAAGAAAATGGTCTTTCCTGACAACAAGGAGAAGACCGTATACCAAAGAGAGGATGAGCAGAACATACACCACAATAGGAGCAGGGTGAGTAGTCCTCAGAAGAGTTGCAATCTGTGAAGAAAAGATGAGCATTCCACCGGCAAACACCGATGCTGCGGTAAGAGCAGTCCCCATAAGGCGTGCCCGGTGCCCATCCTGAAATAACGGAGTAGAGATCAGGATATGAAGAAGGATAAGGACGACCAGCAATCCAAAGATGACAGCTGGAGAGATCTGCCCAGATCCCCATCCCCGGACAGTCCTGATCTCACTCCATCCAAGCATGATGAGGACCAGAAGGTAGTTGAATGCAAGCAGGAGGCTTAGAACCTGCTCAAAGAGTCGTGTCCGGTCCCGGAGAGGAGGGGTACTATCATGCAGGATGGTCGTTGTCATATGATCTCATGATGATAAGTCCGTTTCAGAGTTGATACCAGCCTTCATGGAAAAGACCAGAATAGCTCCAAGTGGTCCCTGCGCAAGTTCAATTCGGGAGCCTCCTCTCAGTGGCTCCTGAATATCTTCGGATACTCTTCTCCCATCCAGAAACGTTCCCCCTTTACTCTCCCCATCACGCAATGTCCAGACCCCGTTTCTGCGTACGAGCCAGGCATGCGGACCCGAGACCCGGCTTACCGAACGGTATGTTTCAGGGATCAACACCGCGGGTTCGTGAGCGATACTATCGAGCCCAGGTTCTTCCCGTCCTATCCGGTAGATATCTGCGGTCAGAAGGAATACCCGGCTGGCATCAGGACCATTTTTCAGGGTAAGAGACGGGCCTTCAGACTGAAATGTCTGGTTGAGACCTGCAGCTGCTGATGCTATCTTCTCATTCAGGACAGGATCAGCACCCGCAGTAATGGAAGAGAAGACCCGCAGACTGCTCACCAGACTATCCAGGGATCCGGGCTCAAGTGAATAGAAAAAAACCGGCTGTCCATGGTTTACCATATCCTGAGAGACACCGATCTCTTTTCTGATAACTCCGAGTTCGAGGAGACGGATCACATGCTTCTTGGAATTTTCATAACTCGTCCCGATCTCATGTGAGATCTGCCTGATGGTCCGCGGATTTTTTCCGATGAACGAGAGAATATGAAGGCGGACTGGACTCGCGAGAGTATCGAGGAACTCTGATAATTCATTGATAAACTCAGCATCGGCCCCTGATACGATGGTCCGATCATCCTGACCGGGAGGTCCGGTTTGTGTCATCTCTTTCTGTTGATTGGTGGTCACAGGGTAAGAATATCACCCTTATGTACTCCGAAAAACCAGAGCCGAAACGGTAGAATATTCATCCGGGATCAAAGGAAGAAAGAAACACCATGCAACAACAATACATATACATGACAGAGCAGCCCGGCGTCGGAGATGAGGGTATCCGTAGGAGGGGGAGGCCACGGGTACGGCGGCAACCGGTATGCTCAGGTCCGTTCAGGTGTTATGCACCCCAGTGTGAGATTCAGGACGGGACCGGAAAGGTGACAATCCTCCCAGAAGAGATAGATATCCTTCGCCTGATTGATCTTGAAGGACTTGAGCAGGAAGAAGCAGCAACGGTCCTTGGAATCTCCCGGAGAACCCTCTGGAAAGACCTGCATGAAGCTCGCAGAAAGGTTACGGATGCGCTCGTAAACGGAAGGATAATCGAGATGTCAGGATGTTTAAGAAGGATCGAGGGGATCTGCCCAAAGAGTGAGGACTCATACTGCCTCAAACAGGATGGGGGAGTCTGTCCACGAGGATGTCAGAACACAAATCCTGAGTGAACCAATTCCATTATATATTTTGGCTCATATGCGTACTAATGGCAGGCAGGAATACGCAAGGGCTTATAATGCCCTTCCCCTAACAGAGAAACTACTGAATATTCACCATCGAAGAGAACACACAGAGACATTATGAAGATAGCAATTGCACAAAATGGAGACCTCGTATCCGGCCATTTCGGTTCCAGTGAGGGGTACGCGATTTATACCATCGCAGGAACAGATGTAACCCATGAAGAAGATCTGAAGAATCCTGGTCATGATCATACCTTACAGATGACCCTCCTCGCATCAAAGGGGGTCACTCAGCTGATCGCCGGAGGAATGGGGAAACATGCTCAGGAGATATTCACTCAGAACGGAATAACCGTGCTCCTCGGGGCGCAGGGACCAGTGCAAGAGGTAATCCAGTCCTTTGCATCAGGCAAACTCCCTTCCGGGTCTGGCGAATCTGCCCAGTGTTCATGCCCGGGGAATGCAGCACCAGTATCCCCCGGAACGTGTCGCTGCTCCTGTCATCATAACCAGTGATCACCCGGCTGAATACTATTTGGTCTTATTTTACTTTTCCATTTCAACCCGGTTTTTTTAACTATTCTGCCTGACACCAGAACCCGGATGTTCATGAAACAAGAGAGGAGATCCCGATGTCCCAGAATTGTTACATTATATTGCCCAAAAGAGAAGAAATATATAAAAATAATTCAGCCCCATGATCATACAGCAGACTGATACTTCAGGTGAAAGTATCAGGTCCGGATTCATTCAGCGAAGGGAGCAAGAATAAACCTATGAAACCTTTGATAACTGCAGAAAATATCACGATGGAGTTCGCCGGACGAGCCGTGCTTAAAGATATCTCCTTCACCCTCGAAGAGGGGGAGATTCTCGGGATCATCGGCAGATCCGGATCAGGAAAGACAGTCCTGATGCACATGCTCAGAGGGCTTGATGAGCCCCCAACCAAAGGGCAGATCATCTACCATATCGCTGCCTGCGAAACGTGTGACTATGTTTCAGAGCAGAGTCATGCAGGAAGCAGATGCCCCCACTGTGAGGGAGATCTGATCGGAAAGGATGTAGATTTCTGGGACCCTGAAAATGAGAGCATGAAACGCCGTATCATGATGCGAAACGCGATCATGTTCCAGCGGTCTTTTGCGCTGTATGGAAATGAGCGGGTTATCGACAACGTCATCATGGCACTAGACGAAACCGGCTTTCCTAGCGGGAAAGCAATCTCACGGGCAGCAGATCTGATAGACCAGGTTCATCTCTCTCACCGGATGATGCATATTGCCCGTGATCTCTCTGGAGGAGAGAAACAGCGGGTCGTTCTCGCCAGACAACTCGCAAAAGAACCGTTCTGCCTTTTTGCTGATGAACCAACCGGGACCCTGGATCCCAAGACTGCCTACCTGGTCCACCAGACGCTGGGAAAGGCTGCAAAGGAGACCGGGATGTCCATGGTCATCACTTCGCATTTCACTCAGATTCTGCAGGATGTAGTCACTAAAGCCATGCTGCTCGAGGACGGGATGATCAAGGCGACGGGTTCTCCAGATGACGTGATGGCAGTCTTCATGAAGGGCTATCATGATGATGAGCAGTATTGTGAGGTGGAGACCGGGAAAGCGATCATGAAGGCCCGCGATCTAACCAAACGGTATGTCTCTCTGGATCGGGGTCTGATCCATGCGGTCAATGGGGTCACCTTTGAAGTGAACCATAAAGAGATATTCGGGATCATCGGTACATCAGGAGCCGGCAAAACCACGCTTTCCAAGATGATATCAGGGATCATCGAGCCGACCAGCGGTGAACTGATGGTTCTGGTCGGAGAAGACTGGGTCGATATGACAAAACCCGGATATGATAAACGGGGGAGGGCAAAACAGTATATCGGTCTTCTGCACCAGGAATATGATCTCTTTCCCCACCGGACCATCATTGACAACCTGACCGATGCAATTGGCCTTGAATTCCCGAAAGAACTGGCAATACGCAAGGCAGTCATCACCCTGAAAATGGCAGGGTTTACTGAGAAAAAGAGCAGAGAGGTGCTGAACCGGCTTCCAGGCACTCTTAGTGAGGGAGAACGACACCGGGTGGCACTTGCCCAGGTACTCATAAAGGAGCCCCATATTGTAGTGTTGGATGAGCCGACCGGGACGATGGATCCGATCACAAAGATCGATGTCAAACACTCGATCATGCATGCCAGGGAAGAGATGGAAGATACGTTCATCGTCGTCTCACATGACATGGAGTTTGTGGAAGCGATCTGTGACCGGTGCGCTCTCATGCGATTCGGGAAGATAGTAAAGATTGGACCTACGGCTGAAATTCTTGGCGAGATATCCAGAGAAGAGAGAGAACGAATGGCTGAGGAGTCGTGATAAAAAAGAGACGTATCTTTTTGGCATGACCAAACAAAACTGGAGAAAAAAGATGCCCCCCCGGGGGAGGTCTTCCTCCCTGCTGTATAGAGAGATCTTATACCTTCATTCCTGACTGATATTCAAAGACCTTCTCCAGGTTTGAAATCCCTCCGATTACCTCGGTTGTATCCTTCCACTCATTTGTCGCGGCCGGAGTTCTCCAGTCATCTGAAGAAGACGAGGGGGATTTGCTGGATTTGCTGGATTTGCTCTTTGACGATGAACTCTTCTTTCCAACTCTTGCTTCGGTGATGCTCCCGGCAAACTCGGTTTTTACGATACCCTCAGCATACTGATTTCCAGAAGCAGTATCCGGGGTCACGGCAATCTGATACCCGATTCCTGATGAGGTACTGCTGCTCCCGGCTGCCCGAAGCTGGCTCTTTGTTGAGACCTGCGCCGAGTTGATATTACTAAGGTCACTTTGAGTTCTGACAATGTTACAGAAAGCCGGAACTGCGGTTACGACAGGACTTTCCATCACACACCTGGTTTCATTAGATTTATCACTTGAATAATTACCTGCAATATTCAGAAGCAGGTACTCACTCCCGGTCAGATGGGACCCTTCCATACTGGCATAGGTCAGAACTTTTTCTGACTCAAGGTTAAACTTTTTACTACTCATCGACGATGAGTCAAACCCGGTATTCTTGATCTCACTGATATTCCCCCCATTAGAGAGGAGTGTGTCAGAATATCGTGCCACGGCAATGATCTCACCTTTTCCAAGTGCTGTATCAGCAGTGGTTCCATTCTTAACCAGGATCCAGTCAAGGTTGGTCTTATCTTCTATCGAGCCGGTTGCCTCGATCTGGGTATCAATAGTGAACTGTTGATTCTCCGATACTGCAGAAGGAAGCCGATCTGCAACACCGTATCCGGAGATCAAAGCAAGAAGCACTATCACTCTTATGAGAGGGATCCCTGCCTCATCCCTCAAGGCCGGCAGCTGAATCTTCATATGAAGAGCCGTTCCACTCGACTGGTTACCAATAAGGTCCATATGTTCCTCTAAAAAAGTAGCAGGGTTATTGCCCTGAAGATACCACCGGAACTGTTATGGGCTTCGTGCAGTCAGTAAGAATCGGGAGATCCGGGGTTTCAACCGGGGGGATCACCGGGGAATCTTCATCATACGAGATCATCAGATCAGCACAGTCACGAAGGAAATCTATCTCTATGATATCAACACTGGTGACAGCAATCCCGGTCCGGGTCCTGAGATCAGCGATTAATTCATCTCTCCGGTCAGCA
>JAZDKH010000317.1:0-4133 GCA_043803325.1 Methanobacteriota archaeon
AATTAGTCCCAGAACAACTAACTAATCCGTCATCTTAATTTATTTTTTACTCATAATCCGGGAGAAAGGAATAGTCCCGGCCCCAATTTCTGTAGTGAGCTTGAATCCCTCTTCAGCTGCATACCCAATGGAATTCATTCCTGAGTAAGAGACGAGCGATATCCTCCCAGGATCGGTTATAAGATTAAAAATTTGACCCCTCCCCATCATCAAAGGGAATCTGAACCCGCAATTTTGCATCCGGGTAATCAGATCAGAAGCCCGATCCCATGAAGATCCGGGAATCTGCCTGATATTTGCAAGCAAAACGCCATTTCCTTCAGATACAAAAGATTTGATTGCAGTAAGCCCTGAATTTATAAACAGTTGTAACGGATCTACCGTCGACCCCTTATATCCGATAAGATTCACAAATTCAACCGGTTTTCGTTCTTCAATACGGATCGTCCCCCCATAGGCCATCTTCACCGGTATCCCATTGTGTTGAAAAACCCCGTCCATGGTGATACTGCATACCGTTAAAATTCCTGTATGTCCGGATGGAATTCGAGGATCCCGATCCACCAGAGCATATGACTGAAAAAAACTACACCCTGCATCCCTTACCTTATCAAAGGCCATAGTAACTGCCTCAATCATATCTTCAGGAACAACAGTCAGGTTATACGCAACATCGCCAGTTGACGTTTCAGGATCAAAAGTGCTCCGAAATGCCAGACGCTCAAGTTTTGAGATGACAAATCCTATCCGATCTTCTACAAGTGCACTATCAGTCTCTGCCACCCCGGTGGGAGTCAGAATTCGCCCCTGGTTCCCAACTTTTTCCGTAAATCCCCGGGTGTCTAGAAAGCGGAGATAGTACTGAACAGCCCGATCAGTCATCACATATCCTCGCTCAGCTAGCAGTTCAGAAAGTCGCTTAGCCCCCATAGGTTCCTGATGATCTTTGAGAATGCGAAGTATTTCGATATATTTGTGTTCAGTCTTGATCATCGTGCCGTAACCACCCCATTACTATCCTGATATCTTCCATTGTATGTTTCATCACCTGCACTGACTTCAGAGAGGATCATCTGAACGATCCGTTCCCCTCTCTTCAGATGAATACTATCAATCCCCATATTCAGGAGGCAGAGAGTAAGATGACCCCTGAACCCGGGATCAACAAATCCCCCGCTGAGTAATACCCCACGTCGGGCAAACGAAGAGCGGCATCGCAAGGTAGCTGCAATATCTCCCGGAAGTTCGATCCATTCCATACTGGCAATCAGTGTCATCACTCCGCGTTCCAGCACATAGTCTTCTGTGGCCCGCAGATCATATGATGCCGGCTGCTGACATTCTGCCCCAAATGGCTCAATGATAACTCCTCCTTCACCAGAAGAAGTCCCAAGCTTCTGCCGGAGCGATCGTGATGACAGGATCATACCATACAGGTTGGATAAAAATCATTAATACCTTACGGATGGAAGAGTATTGGGGATCCATAGGGTAGCGGATATCCTTCCGGGCTTCGAACCCGGAAACGTGGGTTCGATTCCCACTGGATCCGTAAAAATTTTTAGAGTGACCTTTTTCTGAGTGAATTTCTTTTCTGCCGTGAATAAGATGAAGGTCTTTTCCCTCCACCGCGATAATACAGGATCAGGATCACTCCTGCCAGAACCAGGGCGAGAATCACCCCTATTGTAAGCCATGGAAATGGAGCATCAACCATTGGAGATTCCTGGGGAGTTAAAACCAGAACAACCGGAGTGAGATCTGATGCAGATATGGTTGTGTTGTTCCCCCGGTACCCATCCATATTGGCTGATACCAGGTATGATCTTCCCTGCTCAAGGATGAAGCCAACAGAACCATTTATATCGGCATGTAATATTGATACGTTATCTAACTGCACCGTTGCATTGGGAATCGCATGACCAGATGGATCCTGCACCCTGACCATCATCTCGACCTTTACCGGACTGATCTCAAAGATGATATCAGAAGATTCAGATGTAATCAGTTGAGACCGTTTCCGTGACTCGTACCCCTCCTTAAAAACTAAAAATTCATACTCCCTGAGTTCAAGATCCGGTACCATAAAGCGTCCATACTGATTCGTCATCCCGATCTCATTCCCATCTATCCAGACCGCAGCCCCTTCAACCGGCTGTTTCCCGGTATCATAGACTGAGACAAATACCGGGGATTTCAGCCTGATCAAATTGATATCAAAAATGAGATCTTCATCTTCTGGTTTTTTTTGCAGAACCGTCTTCTCGTACCCGGGAGCGACAACTTCGAGGGTATGATCAATTCCTCTGGACAGATTTGTGGTGAGAATTCCTTTTTCATTTGTTTTCCCGGACTCCTGACCGTCAGCAAATATAACGGCATCTGATATAACCTGTCCACCCTGCGCATCCTTTACCAGAACAGAAATCCGATCATTTCTGATCAGGGAGTACTGAATATCTATATTCTCAAACCCGGTCACCAATTTATCTCTGACAGGTTGATAATTTCGCATCGTGATAGTAAGATCATAAACCTGTTCAGATCTGAGAGGAAGGGTTACTGTCCCATTTGCATCGGTATGTCCCTGCCTGACCGTATCTGCACCATACCCCGTCCGTACCTGGGCTCCTTCCACCGGGAGCAGTGAATCTGCATCAAAAACCTGGATAGAATACGTACAATTTCGGATCTGGAGTGGAACCAGAAGCAAGGTGTCGTTAACCGCTGGGGTCCCAATCCAATCACGATACCCGGCTTTTGCTATTCGGAGTAGCGGGGGATCACCCTCATACGAGAGATTATAAGTCCCATTCTCATCAGTAGTTGCAGAATATTCTCCGTCTGAATAGATTAATGCCAGAGGGACAGGGGCTGTCCGATCTGACTGCTCAAAAACCATAATGTTCAGGGCGGAGGCAGGGACTCCGGTGAGAAGACCGGCAATTGCCAGTACCAGAACACCATGCATTATCTGCTGAACTCTGTTATCCATACTATCCTCTGACTTCAATATTACCAGACGCAACACCGCAGATTATTCGACCCCGTTATTCCTTAGGTGTGACGAATGCCATTCACGTTGGGTTGGCACCCTGTCTATAAGCATACCTTCTACAATCACCGGGCGAAGAGTCCTCGCCGTCTCCAGAGCTTTCTCGAGACGCCATTTTCGGTCTGCATAAAGGGTGAAAATGGGATCACCTCGTTTGAGACGCGTTCCAGGTTTGGCATGAATATACAGACCAGCTCCATGATCATTTGGGGCTCCCGCAGTCCGGGCAATAGAAATGAGGGATTTATTGTTGAGATCTATCACATATCCATCATGATCAGCCTTGATAATATGCGTATATTCACCTGGTTTTATCATCTCTGATGTCACATCTGGATCGCCACCCTGAATTGCGATGATCTCCTTCATCTTCTTCAGGGCTTTACCAGATTTCAGGATCTCAAGAGCGAGGTCCGCACCTTCTCCACGATTTGCCTTCCCTGCAAGTTCAAAAGCTATGCCTGCGATAACCGTACTCTTCTGGATGAGCGAGTTCGGTGAGTCTGCCCCCTCAAGGATGGCAAGAGCCTCCTTCACTTCCAGAGCGGGGCCGACCGCACGCCCAACTGGTGCATCTCCATAGGTCAGGGCACACTCAACCCGCATGTCTAGCCGTTCACCGATCTCAATAAATTGTTGTGCAAGTTTTCGTCCTTCGGAAATTGAATGCACCTTACAGAATTTTCCAACAGGAATATCAATTGCAACGACATGAGCACCTACGGCATATTTTTTCGCCATAACACTCGCAATCATCTGTCCAATCTGATCTATCTTAAACGGATACTCCTGGAGGATGATCTTGTCATCTGCTGGAGCGATATTTGTTGCACCACCCCATACAATGACACCGCCCACCTTCTGGGTCATCTGTTGCACTTCTGTAGCTGAAAATTCAACAGGAGCAAGGACCTCCATCAGATCAGCAGTCCCTCCCGCACCGGTAATGGCCCGTGAACTGGTCTTTGGGATCAGAAGTCCTGCTGCAGCAATGATCGGGACGACGAGAAAGGTGATTTTATTTCCTGGAACACCACCGATAGAATGTTTATCAACAATAGGGCCGGTATGGAACTCC
>JAZDKH010000318.1:0-2326 GCA_043803325.1 Methanobacteriota archaeon
CAGGTTCAGGAAAATCCACCCTGCTCAATATGATGGGATGTCTTGATCTCCCTTCCAAGGGAGAGGTCTCCATCAGGGGCCGGAGTATACGATCCCTCTCCGATGATCAACTGACGAATCTGCGAAGGGATGAGATCGGATTCATTTTCCAGCAGTTCAATCTCATCCCTCTTTTAAACGCACTTGAAAATGTGCGATACCCGCTCATCCTGAAGAACGGGATGAGTGCGTCAAAAGAACGGTGCCAGGAGGTGCTCGCTGCTGTCGGCCTCGTCCCCACACTCTGGCACCACCGGCCAAACCAGCTCTCCGGGGGTCAGCAGCAACGGGTGGCAATCGCCCGGGCCCTCGTGAATGATCCGGCGATCCTCCTGTGCGATGAGCCGACCGGGAACCTCGATACGAAGACCGGTCATGCGATTATGGCCCTTCTGGAACATCTCTGCCACGATGAAGGAAAGACCATCATCATGGTCACCCATGATACACGAACGGCAGAGTACGCAGACCGGGTGATCCAGATAGAGGACGGCCGGATCCGGGAGGAGGCCTGATGGCTGGAGGTTCACTCTTTTTCAGTCTCGCGATCCGGAATCTGCAGATGCACTGGCTCCGGTCCCTCCTTGCTGCAATCGGGATCATTATCGGTGTCATGGCAATCTCATCGATGGGGATTCTCGGTAATGCCTTCTCCCTCTCGATCACAAACTCACTCTCAAGTGTGGGTGATTCGATCGTGGTCACTCCCCATGTCGGTTACCAGGGGGGGATGGGCAGTGTATCGACGAGTGAACGTCTTTCTGACCGACAGATAGAACAGATCCGGAGGGCAGCAGCCAACAGTAAGATCTTCCCCATATATGCCGGTGGAGACCGGATTAAAGTGCAACGGGATACCTTGTATGCCTCAATATACGGTATCGATCCCAAGGATCTTCCCTCGCTCCTGGAGATTGACAAGGGTCAGTTCCTTCGTGGAGCCTCCGGGGTGATGATCGGGGCAAAACTGGCCCAGGATAATAATCTGACTGTCGGGTCCCGGATTCTCATCGGTGAGGTTGAGAGCGGAGTCCGGGTAGTTGGTATCCTGAAAGAACGGGGAATGGGTTTTGATATCAACCCTGACAATGCCATCATTACCTCTGATCTCTGGTACCGTGATTTTTATGAGACAAAAGGGCATGATCAGGTGATCATCAAGGCTGCTGATATCAAAGATATCGAACAGATCAAGAGTTCGATAGAGAAACAACTGAACAAACGGGTGACCGAGGTTGATGTCTATGATACCCGGATGATCCTCAACTCGATCACTGAAACGTTTGGTCAGATCACTCTGTTCACGATGGCAATAGGAGGGATATCACTCATCGTTGCCGGGGTCTCGATCTTCAACGTGATGATGATGTCGGTGATGGAACGGTACAAGGAGATCGGAATCATCCGGTCTATCGGGACGAAACGGTCAGAAGTCAGGAGCATGTTCATCTACGAAGCATTGATCCTCGGACTCTCGGGCTCTGTGGTTGGGGGGATATTCAGTTTTGCCGCAGGGTACCTGGTGGTTGCCGTTCTGATGAAAGATGTCTCGTATCTGTATAATCCGGCATCCCTGATCCAGATCCCGTATGGAATGACATTTGGGATCGTAACCAGTATGCTTTCAGGTTTGTATCCGGCCTGGAAAGCCTCGAGTCTTAATCCGATCGATGCACTCCGGCATGAATGAATAAAATAAATATTTAATTTTTTCGGTTGATTTCAAGAATCCTTTTGGTGTAAGACCAATTAAGGGATTAATGCACCTTTGTTAGTTTAGCAGGTACATTGAATTATTGTTTACCATGGTTGAGATAGATCATTCACTATCGCCACGAGATCCTTTTTCGGCTCAACATCCTGAGTATAGTACTTCCGGGTAAGATGGCCGGACAGGAACCTGAATCGGTATCCTCTTTATATGTATCGAATAAGACTTTTCGCTTGAATACCAACGATATACAGCAACATGAATTATTGGATGTCAATATGAGTTCGGTACATATAGAAGATATTATCTCACCCATACAGCAGAAATATTTAGGCAATCGAGGACTCTTTGCCCTGATTACCTTGCTTTCAGCCTTTGCCCCAATTTCAACCGATCTCTACCTCCCGGCTCTCCCGGGTATGGCAGAATTTTTCAACGCCTCCATCACGATCAGCAACCTGACCCTGATCCTGTTTATTGTCTTTTTCAGTCTTGGCATGCTCTTCTGGGGACCGCTCTCAGATAAGTATGGTCGCCGGCCTGTTCTCCTTGTAGGGATTACCCTCTACATTGGTG
>JAZDKH010000319.1:0-2537 GCA_043803325.1 Methanobacteriota archaeon
GAGTTGCAATTATTGTCTCTATGGCAGCAAGTGGCATATCAATTACCATAGAAGGAGGGGAGGGGAGCATAATAATGGAGAGTAAGGTGGCACACGCATCCAGAAAAGATGATGTCATAATGTTCCCGATTTCGTTGAGAGCACTCTTATCCATATCATCGATCTCACGATCTATCTTGGACTGACCGAGCATGATGTTAGTGAGGCGAATAATCGAATCCTTCGGTATATGCAGAACCATATATCCTCCCCCGATAACCTGACCCTGAATCTGAAACATTACTATTGCTGCAGGAATATCATCAATATAATTCCCTAAGTTCTGGAGCTGCACTACGATTATTTCAGGGACATTGATAGAGATCATGGTGCTGAGAATGGTGGAGAGGGTTGTTGCTGCATGGGATGCCCCAATGTTTCCAAGTTCCCTCAAATAATCTGCATGGAGATCCGTGATAATCTCCTCACTATCAACAGTCACATTATTTTTCATAACCTTTTTCACCCTCTTTCCACCAGAACTCTTCCGTGCTGTCTTCTGTCCTGCCCTATCCATCAGAATTGCTTTTACATCAAGAACCGGTACTACTTCACCATCTCCGGGGATGGTAACCCCACTGACCCCATCACAGGTTCCTACGAATTTTGACAAGGGTTTTATGACTACTTCCTGCTGCCCATCGATCAGATCTGCGATGATAGCACCTTTTTTATCCTGATTTTGCAGGACTACGATGACTTCTTCCTTCTTTGACCTGCCAAACATATCATCGAGACGGCAGAGACTAATTATCTCATCGCGCATAAGAAGCCCTTCTCCATGCCCGATGTTCTGAATTGGGAATGCAGCAAGACTTGCAACCTCAGCGATGTTGGCAATAGGGATTGCACACCTTCGGTTATTGATACGGATCATCATGACCATTACAATGGCCATAGTAGGTGGAAGAACCAGTTCAAATCGGGATCCTTCGCCATATACCGATTCGAGCTTAATTGTCCCTTGTAGAGATGCTATGGTTGTTTTAACCACATCAAGACCAACCCCACGCCCACTTATATCCGTGATGGTATCTGCTGTTGAGAAACCTGGTAAGAACAGCAGATCGTTGACCTCTGATTCTGACATCGTTGCCAGTGATTCTTCGGTTATTAGTCCCCGATCAAGTGCCTTCTTTTTTACCTTCTCCTGGTCAATACCTGCACCATCATCCACAATGACAATAATAACATTGTCTTTATCGCGTGATGCAGCAAGCTTTAAGGTGCCCTTGGGATTCTTACCCTTCCTGACTCTGACATCAGGCATCTCAATCCCGTGATCAAGCCCGTTTCTTATGAGGTGGAGGAGGGGATCGTTCAGCCCATCCATTACACTTCGGTCAAGTTCAGTATCACCACCTTCTACGATGAAGTCGATCTCCTTCCCTTCTTTCGCTGCATAATCACGAACAGTTCGAGGGAATCGATTGAAGATCTGACTCAATGGAATCATCCTGATGTCCATCATCATGACTTGCAGATCAGCAACTGATCTGCCAACCATACTTAATGTCTCATCCAGTGCTTTGATCTTATATTCCTGTGCGATCTGCTCGAGACGACCACGGTTGATTACCAGATCTTCAACTAGGTTCATCATATGGTCAAGACGATCGATATCGACTCTGATATTCTTGACTTCTCGTTTCTTTTCAACTTTATCGGCGGAGGTCAGACCACTGATTGCTGTTCCGGAAACACTTTTCTGGTTCTCTCCGGATTCATTCCCTTGAGTTGGAACCAGATCATCAAGGGTAGAAACTGTCACCGTCTTGATATCAGAACTCTTTAAAAGTCCTTTAATCTGGTTTTCAGTAGTACTTGAACTGAGTAGATTCAGATCAAAGGATCCGCTAAAAGCAACACTATCTTCAATCACTTCACGTTTAGGAGAAAGGCTTACAATTTTACCCAGAGACTCAATATTCTGAAGGAGAAGCATAGCCCGGAGATTTTTTGAATCAACAGAAGACGACAGTTCAATATGGACGGTGTATCGGGTTCGCCCCAAAGGTGCTTCATCAGCGAGAGGAGTGATTTCATGAAGTGGCGATTGTGGTGATTGATTAGAGGAGATTTCATGGGTCGTTTTCTCAGTTATGGATGATGATGCAATATCCGATATTGTCAGAATTGTTTCTACTGCATCATGGCCGGCATTGGTTATGAACGTGAGATCAATACTTCCATCAAATGCCGGGTCATCCTCTACTGTGCTCCGTTGAGGTGATATCTTTGATATATGTCCGATACTATCTAGATTCTGGAGGATGAGCATTGAGCGAAGGTTCCTGCTGTCAACCTCGGGAGAAAGGTCAATATGAATCTGATACTCAGTACTTCCGGCCTGATCAAATGATTCATATGCCGGGTTTTCATACATATCCCCAGAAGATTCATCTTCTGGTTTTTCCCTGGCAATAGGGGAAGTACTCGCTATGTCTGTAAGGGCTGAACTATTGCTGCCCCCTGATAACCAGGATTTCAGTGATGTG
>JAZDKH010000320.1:0-5309 GCA_043803325.1 Methanobacteriota archaeon
GGGATGGGGGATTTGGATATGATCCAATCTTTTCTGTGAATGGAAGAACCCTTGCCGAAATGACGGCTGATGAGAAGAATCGTGTTTCTCATCGGAGCCAGGGGTTCCTTGCTCTTCGTGAGTGGTTGATTCAATGCTCTCATGATCCCACTTTTTGAATAAGGAAAAGTGAAATCTCGTTATGGTGTATGGAGATGCTTCTGAAGTATGAACATCTCCATAACGCTTATGTGAAGTCAGCACCTTCTATATAGGACAGATAGTTCGCGTGGAGTAATATCATGGCACGTTTTCCCGAGGCAGAAGCAAGACTGCTTAATGTGAAGGTCTGTATGCACTGCAATGCCAGAAATCCTATTCGGGCATCAGCATGCAGAAAGTGTGGGTATAAAAACCTGAGAACAAAGAACAAAGAACGTAAGGCCTGATAATTCAGGCGCTATAATACGTTACTCTTTTTCCTTTCGAAGCGTATTCTCCTTTAAACGTCTCGATGTTTCGTTTGTATCCTATTCTGTCAATCACCCCGATCGAGCGGAGCTTTTCTCGCACTCGCATCACCTCTTCTTCATCTTCCCAGTCAGCAGTGTAGACATATATCACTCTGCGCTCATCACGGGAGTCAGGATTTTTCTTTGCGGTAGATACTTTGGCCAATATCCCCAGTTCATTCTGCCAGGTGAGATCCCGGATTTTCTTCCAGATCTCATCAACCTGATCTGGCTGGACAAAAATGAGCCATTTTCCTGCCTTCTCGTCCTCGGTAGCGTGAGGATCTGTTTCAGGTGCATCCTGGATGATCCAGTATGTCTGGATCGTCTTTGAGGGAATTACCCCCTCTCCATCAAAGAAGAGATTGTACATCTCATCTGAAGATGAATACCGCACCTGCAACTGCTGGGCAATATCTGGGTAGAGCTCCTGAAACCGGGTAAATATTTCAGAAAATTCCTCTTTGAACGGAGTTTTATCTTCAACGAGACGATATAATGGCTGTTTCCTCACATTGAACTGACTGGTAAGGTAGTGCTCAAAGAGTCCGTACGCGATTTCAGAAACGGCTTCCATCTCACTCCTGTCCATGTACAAGGATTGTGGAGGTTAAGCAAAAAAACTAGTCATTTGAGTTTACGCTAATCCACTGGATAATCAGGATTCGTAAAAAAAGAGAAACAGAAGGGGTCTAGTTCCTGATGTTACGAAATATCTCATGTTTTAATATCAGGATAATGTAATCTGATATTTCTCCATGTCTTTTTTGCCATTGCTTCATCGAGTTTAGCAGTATTATAGATCTTCTCATGATAGTCCATCACGATTCTTCCCGGGCCGGTTGTACTTTCTTCGAAATCCTGTATCCCATCTGCCGCTTTCATGGTATAGAAGAGATATTTAGTGATGTCTCTCGCTTCATTATAATAATCAGGGCTGATATTTTTCATAATAATATCATAATAGATTGATTTAAGTTCAAGAAGATCACTTCCAGACGGGAGTGGTTGGGTAACGTGCGTTATCGCATATATGGCGCGCTCCTTGAAATACGCATCATCATATGGTTTTGAACTTTCAGATGCTTTTAATCCAGGAGAGAACAATGAGGGTGCATCATCAGCTAAAACCCCGGTAATCAAGAAGGCAAAAAAACAGATCATTACCCCTGCACTAAAGAAGGAATTATTCATAGTGATTATATCAGCATCTTTGTTTTTAAATACGACCCCATTTTTTTATCAGATATATCAACAGATGAATATTCTCTGGCACAAACATACCCTATTAATCTCATAATCGAACACATTCCAGGTACATATCACCCTTACATACGGAGAAAAATTGAACTTTTATGGTCTGATTACGGATTTGGACAACACATTGTATGACTTTTCTGCTGTGCAGGAGGCCGCATGTCGTGCAGTTATCAGGGTCATCGGGATGGGAGATGAACAAAGTCTCATCCGAACCTTCCTCTTCTCATCTCATGGCGTTGAAAGTCATGATGCGATAAGGGAATATCTATCTGACCTCAGTATTAATGATGAGACGACTATCACCTCGGCATGTCACCAATATGAACAGACAAAAATAAACTCATTAATACCATTTCCTGGAGTGGTTGAGAGTATCATCCATATATATAATGCAGGTATCAGAATCGGAGCGGTAACAAATGCATCATCAGATCATGCCAGGGATCGTCTTATGCGAATTGGGCTTCAGGCATATGTCCCGATTCTGGCATCCCCTGATCTATCCGGATTAAAGAAACCGAATCCTGCGATGTATCAGAAAGCAGCGGATGAGATGGGATTACCTGCCTCGTCAATATGCGTGGTTGGAGATAATCTTGTGAATGATATCACTCCGGCACAGACATTAGGTATGTTTGCAGTATATGCACACTATGGCGATCGTCTTCCTGTTGAATTTGCTGGTGACGCAATTCCTGATGCGATAATAGAATCGTTCTCCGGAATTATTGACATTCTCGGCCTTTCATTATGAGAAAAAAAGAAATTGTTCACTTACCTGATTATTTCCAATACATCCAAGCACTTGTATCGTTGAGATCCTTTTCTCCAATTTTTCCCCGGGTACAGGTCTGATTCCGGGCATCGTAACACCCATATTGCCCGCATGGCTTCATATCGCGGTTTTTACCTTCATAAACCTTGCCGAGACAGCAGGTCTCTGTAGCAGTATTATAGCTTCCATCACCACATCTCTTCCAAGTCAGGCCATCATAGATCTTCCCCATGCTACAGGACTGGGTAGTCAGGTTGTAGCAACTTCCGCCACAGATACCCCATTTCAACCCATCGTAGGTCTTCTTCTGACAACAGGTCTGATTAGAAGGGTTATACGTCCCATCTCCACATTCAGGGAAACACTGACCATTTGTCACCTTTTTCGAACAACAGGTCTGGGTATCCATATTATAGCAGGAATCCCCACATTTTGAATACCTGGTACCTTCAAAGACCTGACCTTGACAACAGGACTGATGCTCTGGATTGTACGTGGTATTTCCACAGTCCAGAAGCTCTGAATTTGCAGCAGAAGAAAGAGTTACACCGGTGAACATCAAAAGCAGAGCACCGACGATGATCAGAAACAGATCTCGCTTCATTACTTACAGGTTCTCTGCACTATTACATATCTTTTCAGGCATAACAGATATAGTGGGGATATATATACCCGAGGTCTACAGGATAAATACTTCGGGAACCCGGATGCTCATCTCCTTTATCTATTCAGATTCAAAGATAATGTGCATGAATACCTGCCAATCTCACCCGGATATCGATGCCAGTCACCAGTGTAAAGTCTGTGGAAGTCACTGCTGTAGTGAGTGTATCCATGAGGGAATTGGAATCTGTAGGGCTTGTATATTTAAAGGGGCTGTCATTATTGTCATCATCATGGTTATCATTTCCTACACCGTGTGGTTTGGCCTCTTATAAGCGAGTTTAATAAAATTCAGGCACCAGGGGTGATTATAAAGGACATCTCACACACAAAGATATGGTAGAGTCGTAAATCTATCCCTGGATCGGATGACCGAGTATCTGATACCCGGGGCGCACCATAGTATTCTACCACTCACAATCCGATGACACGCAAAAAAATGAACGATGAGGCTACACCATGGGATGCTTAGAATCACTTCCATATGAGGTTCTCCTATCAAAGATCTCATTCAAGGAAGCACGTGAATATCTTGAACGTTTTCCTGAAAAATATGACGTTGAACCAGGGTACAAAATATTTGAAGTCAGGATCATCGGAATACCCCCAATTAGAGTGGCAGTTGATGGTGAAGCAGTAATCTTCCCATTCACAAAACCCTGCCATGGAACATTTCTCCTCCGTGTTCCAGACGGTCGTGAAGAGATAGAGAAACTCCGAAATCTCAAGAAAAAATAACCAGGAGAGGAGAAATATGCGCCCATTTGTTCTCGTGAATGTTGCGGTGTCTGCAGATGGAAAACTCTCAACCCGGGAGCGGAAGCAGGTGAAGATATCTGGCACTGATGATTTTGATCGCGTTGATACCATAAAATCCGGTGCTGATGCAATCATGGTAGGAATAGGTACTGTTCTTGCTGATAATCCGTCACTCACGGTAAAGTCACCTGAACGGATTGGTGACCGACTCAGTCTGGGCAGACCAGAGCACCCCATACGGGTTGTGGTTGATAGCAAAGGACGGACACCACCTGACGCAAAAATTCTCCATAAAGGGCCAGGTCGACGAATCATTGCAGTGTCTGGAGAGGCCCCTGATGAGAGATTAAACCTTCTGAAACCCTTTGCAGATATTATCACAACAGGAGATACGGAAGTTGATCTTCACATCTTACTTGAGAGACTGGGTGAGCAGGGGATAGGCAGACTCATGGTTGAAGGGGGCGGAACACTGATTGCAGCACTCTTCCGATCAGGGCTGGTCGATCAGCTCAGCATGTTTATCGGAAATATTATCATCGGAGGAGGTGAGGCACCAACCTTAGCAGACGGATACGGATTAATTAAGGAGGACGAGTTTACAAAACTCGAACTCATATCAGTCCAACCCATTGATGAAGGGGTTCTGATCAACTGGAAAGTCAAAAAATAACCCATTATTTAGGAAAATATTACATACGATATTTTTTCGCCCATACTACCCATATAATGGAGTTATGAACCGACGCTTTATCTCCTTTTAAAATAAATCAAAAATATAGGATAGATGGATTATGGTAGACGGGAGAATATTTATTGTAGAAGACAATCCGGTTATCAATGATCTGATATCCTGGCGTCTCACAGAACTCGGTTTTCTGGTTATCGGATCTGCCGAGGATCACCCGGATGCCATAGAGAAACTCAAACAATTCACACAGGAAGAGCGTCCGGACCTAATTCTTATGGACATCAACCTTCCTGGTGAAACAGACGGTATCATGGCAGCGATAGAAATACAGGAAAAATATACTATTCCCATTGTATTCATCAGTTCAGTCATGGATGATCCCGTAATAGAACGGGCAAAACTGGCGAAACCCCGGGGATTTATTGTCAAACCTTTTACAGATAATCAACTCAGGGCAACCGTAGAAATGGCTCTCCAAAAATAGTTTGGACGATTTTAGAGCATTCCAATATAATTTTGGAGTATGCGTAATCCTGTCTCACCACTCTTTTCAGGATGAAACTGAGTCCCCCAGGTTAATCCATTTCGTATCGATGAGGCGAACAGATTAATATACTCAGTCATGGTAACCCTATACTGAACCGGGGTATCAGCCCAGAATGAATGGACA
>JAZDKH010000321.1:0-4737 GCA_043803325.1 Methanobacteriota archaeon
CTTTCCTTTATCAGCTTTTTCCCCACCCATACTTATATCCGGGTCCGTTTCCCAACACAAATATCACTCATCATCGGAGGTAATTATATGAGAGAGATACGATACCTTGACAATCTGAAAATCGGGCGAAAACTTATTGGGGGATTCATTATTGTTACTCTTCTGATGTCTTCTATAGGGGTTATCGGGTTCTTGGGAATGACCTCAATATCTGGGCAGATGAATCGAATGTACATTAACGATACCGTTCCTTTGATGCAGGTAGCCAGTATGGAGGTTTCCCTTAATTCAATGCGGGCACTTGTGTTCAGATCCATGGCCATCACTGATGAGAGAAAGCAGGATGAAGGGCGGATGGAGACTGAGATAGTAACAATCGATGGGCAGATTCAAAACCTAAGTTCCCGGCAGATAACACCGGAAGAGGCTGAACTCCTTGTCAAGTTCACCAGCCAATGGAAAGACTATAAGATGGCTGCTCTGCAGGTCTTTGAGCTGGAAAAAACAGGAAAAGAAGCAGAAGCCCTCGTATCCATCAAAAATGGGGGAGATCATGCGAATACACGGCGGGCAACGATTGCAACCTTTGACCAGCTCAAACTGCTCATTCTGAACCGTGCAGGAGAGACATCCAAATCAGGTTCAGATGAGGTGAACAGAACGATAATGGTGATGGCTATCATCGGTTTTGTAATCATACTGATCTCTCTGATATTTGCAGTGATCCTGACCAGGAGAATCACTGAACCACTCATTCAGGTTGTAAATCAGTTTGACAAGATGAGCAGAGGAGAGATAGGTACCCGGCTTCATCTCTCAAGAACAGATGAGATTGGTCAGATGGCAGGTATGTCAGACCGGTTCTCAGATTTCCTAGAGAAGGAGATCATCAATACAATGCATCAGATAGCACGTGGTGACCTCTCCGCCACGCTTACCCCGAAGAGTGAAAATGACCAGATCACCCCGGCACTCACCGAGATGACCTTCGCGGTCACCAGAGTGGTCAAAGAACTCGAACGGATAGCAGGTCAGGCAGCCCAGGGTGATCTCAAGATCAGAGGTGATGATACCCAGTTCCAGGGTTCATACCGGGATATCGTCCGTGGTTTTAATAAAATCCTTGATTTTTTAATAATTCCGATTAACGAATCAATCTCACTTGCTTATGAGTATGCAAAATGTAATTTTACTGCAAGGTTCTCTGAAGATATACCAATCCATGGGGACTTTATCGCATTCCGCAACGCTATGGAAGAGATCGGATCAGCAGTGTCTCAAGCCCTTAGGGTTATAGATGCACAGATGAAAGATCTTGAAGAACATGCCCACTTAGCAGATTCCGGTATATCTGATGTCCGTCGAGGAGCTGGAATAATTGCAGCAAATGCTGATCACACGAGAACTAACGCTGAACAGAGCGAAGATGAAATCTCACAAGTACTCCGAGCGATGGAGGATCTCACCACCAATATTACGAATGTTTCATCAAATGTAGAGGCAGTCGCCAACAGCGGGACCGGGGCGGATCATCTCGCCCGCAAAGGGGTTATCGCTGCAGTGAGTGCTGAAGAAGGTATGGAAGAGATTAGAAAGGCGTCAGCAGATGCTACCGGGATTATATTAGAGATACAGGGACAGATGGATGAGATCAGGAGGATTACAGACATCATATCTGATATATCTGATCAAACAAATTTACTTGCTTTAAATGCGGCGATAGAAGCAGCGAGAGCAGGAGAGGCAGGACTCGGGTTCGCCGTGGTTGCTGGAGAAGTGAAGGCTCTTGCAATCCAGGCCGGTGGTGCGGCTGAAAAAATTGCTAATATGATTGCTGGCCTGGAAAGGAGAAGTCATCTCGCTACAATATCGATGAAAGGAGCTGAAATAGCGATAGAAAGCGGTCGTAGATCTTTGAGTGAGACTCTGAATATCTTCTCTGATCTTACCAAGGCAGTCTCTGATATCAGCAGCAATATGAGTTCAGTAGCTAATTCAACTGAGGAACAGGCAGCTTCCTTTGAAGAGATAACCGCGAGTGTAAATGAGATGAGTATTCATGTTCATCAAACCTCAAAAGATGCATTGAATTCTGCAGCAACTTCAGAGGAGGCGTTATCCGTGGTAGAACAGATCACTGATATCATCAACGAGATTAACGTGGTAGTAATCAATACGAACAAAGAGATGCAACGGTTCACCATCGGCTAAGTGTGAATACCATCATTCCGTCCTAAACGGTTGTAATGATGGGGATTACGCTATGCCGCAGTAACATCCATCTCCTTTCTTAACACTGTTCTTATCAGAAACGCAGGTGTCGTGGCCTTCCAATGAAAAGATACTGGGGCATATCAGATTTTTCTTTCCTATCACCACCTAGTTCCCGACTTATACGAAATCGTTCTTTCAGGCAGACATTATCGCCTGAGTCACCTTTACTGCTTATGCCCATCTCGCATGTATACCTCCTGAATATGGGCTCTATGCGGGGATCGTGGCCCCACTCGTATATTGTAACTTTGGCACTATGTTAGATTTGACTGGATTCGTCATCAGGAAAATACATCTATCCCTGGGGTTCTGATTATACGTGTCGATGCACCTCCTATTTTTGCAAATGCAGAGATGGTTAATGAATGAAATATAGAACTAATGGGGCAGAATCCCGGAATAAGACTGGTGATCCTTGATATGATCACCTCACCGATTATCGACGTCTCTGTATCTGATATGTTAGGAGACTTCTATCAGGATCTCACTTCCGCGGGGATTCAATTACGGATTGCTGAACCAACACGGCAAGTTCGGCGTATGCTCCGTCTCTCTGGAGTAGAAGAGACAATTGGTGTGGAAGTGACTCAGACGACCTCCCGTGAGGCGGTTATTTCTGACTGGAACTATTCAAACCCACGCAATTCGGTCTGCTTAACTTCTCCAGTTGATAACGAATCAGATATTAGATAATATCATAACTATTATATACTGCTGTGCCCTTTTATGCATCATGGAGGAAGTAACCTTACGGGCTGTTAAGCGAGCCATGCCAGGTCATGGGAGAGCACGAATACACAGCAGCCTGCTCACCACGTTCGGAATCGAAGACAACGGAGAGGTTGAGGTTGTAGGGCCAGCCGGTGTCAAACTCACCCTGACGATATTTGCGGACTCACTCGTTGAAAAGGGACAGATCCGGATTAGTGAGGATGATCTGAATAAACTTGGTATTCCAGATGGAGGGGATGTCGTCGCCAGAAGAAAAATTCCGGTATCAGAGCAGGTAAAAGCCGCTGCTTCTGATTTTGCAGGTCGGGTGAACCGGGGATTATCAGATCTTGGGGAGACGGTATCAGATAAGACCGGTGATCTGAAAGATGGGACCATGCATGCCGCTCATGATCTCCAGGAGAAGGCTAAAGAGGTCTCTTCTAAAATAGCAGATGAGGTTGGTCCGATCGGTGAGAAGATCAGTGATGCTGGAAGGGAGACTGCTGCAAAGATCCAGAATATGGTTCCCACCGCACGGTTCAGTGCTGCGGTTGAGACTGGGTTAAAACGTTTGAAACCTGGGGATGCTGCTGACCTAAAGAAAATTATCCTTCAGAATGAGGGTGATATCCGGGCAGTCAGAGTTACCCTCTCCACTGCTGCTGGTAGAACCATTCAGAACCTGACGCTGCCACCTGAAGTCATTGTAGCAGCGATTCAGCGTGAAGACAATACACTGGTCATCCCTGCTTCAGATACAGTAATATATGCCGGTGATATAGTGTATCTGATAGGAAAAGAGAAAGGTCTTAATTATATGACTACTCTGCTGGAGGGGTAGGTATGGAGATCACTTTTACGAACGATGGACTTATAGGCATTGCAATAATTTTTGGCATTGCGGCTTTCATGTACCTCATCGTCAGAGAGATACGTCTGATGAAGACGAATAATCGGAAGCTAGAACTCGAGTTAGAACGGGAGAAACTGAGTATCTTAAGTCAGGAGACTGGAGGGAAAGGACCATCGATGCTCAGGTTACAAGATGATCAGCTTGACTCGCTCCGGAATATTGAAGATATCAATGTAACTCTTGATAAAAGTCTTTTTGTGAAACAAAAGCTTGTTGAAGGCCGTATTCAAAAACTCGAAGGTATGGTCAAGTCAGAAAAACTCGACCGGATGCTTGCAAAGATTCAGGAAGAAGAGAAGAAGATTGTGTGATGGTTATGTATCCTACAATATCAAGAACCAAAGACTACTGGCATGAGCTCGGTTCCATATCAGGGTCATATTATGATAGCATTCCCACATTGGATAAACAACTTGATTCCTTCTTTGATCGGCATGCTGAGGCTATAATTGAAGAGTGGGGCCTCGTGACCGATGACGATCTCCGTCATCTCCGGATGAAACTTGATTATCTCTCGTACGAAGTTGCCCGGCTCGTAGTAGAGAAGGATAATCTTGAGAAGCGGGTATCTGATCTGAAAGAAGCAATCGGGGATCTGGAGAAGAAAATATGAATCTTGATACCTATCTGTCCGGGTACCTTGACCGCAGGATGAATCTGATTGTTGAAGAGTGGCAGATTGCAACAAAGGGAGAACTGGCAGATCTTACGCAGCGTCTTCACCGGGTGCAGGAGGATCTGACTGACTTGAAGAACTTTGAGAGAGAGAGTGCAGACCGACTTTCCGATCTTGAAGAGCGGGTCCAAAAAATCAGGGAGGAGCAGAAATGACGATT
>JAZDKH010000322.1:0-25671 GCA_043803325.1 Methanobacteriota archaeon
CGGAATGGTAATCATCACGGATCTCTGTGCCTGTGAGTATACCTCCCATGGCCATTGTGGAATCATCGGTGACGGTGTTGACGGAGTTGATCTGAATAATGATGAGTCCCTTCTCCTTATGCAGAAGATAGCCGTTTCTCATGCCCTGGCTGGAGCAGACATTGTCGCCCCCTCCTGTATGCTCGACGGGATGGTCTCCGCCATCAGAACCGCACTTGATGAGAATGGGTACGAAGAGATCCCAATCATGGCTTACTCATCTAAGTTTTCAAGCAGTCTGTATGGGCCATTTCGAGATGCTGCCGGATCCGGATACTCATTCGGAGATCGGACCACATACCAGGCACCAGTCGGAAACCGGCGGGAAGCATTCAGAGAATCAGAACTCGATGCTGCAGAAGGGGCTGACATTCTCATGGTCAAACCAGCAGGATGGTTCGGAGACATCATCTCTGATGTCGCCACCCTCGGACTCCCGGTCGCAGCCTATCAGGTTTCAGGAGAGTATTCAATGATAAAAGCCGCAGCCGCGAACGGATGGCTTGATGAGAAGAACGTTGTGATGGAGAGCCTGATCTGCCTGAAACGGGCAGGTGCAGATCTGATTATCACGTATTTTGCCGAATCAGTATGCAGGTGGCTTGATGAAAAGCAGTGAATACTATAATGAAGCCAGAACCCTCATCCCAGGCGGGGTATCCAGCCCGGTCAGAGCAATACAACCATTCCCCTTCTATGTAACCTCAGGCAGCGGCCCGAAGATAACCACCGTAGACGGGGCAGACCTGATCGACTGTTGTGGGGCATATGGCCCTCTCATCCTTGGCCATGCTCATCCTGCAGTAAAGGAAGCAATCACTGCCCAACTAGCAGACGGATGGCTGTACGGCACCCCGACCCTGGCAGAGATCACCCTTGCGAGAAGGGTCACCACCGACCACCCGTCGATGGATATGGTCAGATTTGTTTCATCAGGATCAGAGGCGACCATGGCTGCAATTAGGCTGGCACGGGGATTTACCGGTAGACCCGACATCATAAAGATAGAAGGTGGATTCCATGGGGCACATGATGGGGTCCTGGTTCAGGCAGGGTCCGGTTGCACCACCCTCGGCCAGCCAGATTCTGCCGGTGTCCTTGCTGACCTCGTGAAACATACCAGACAGATACCCTATAATGATATCGAATCACTCTCATCCCTTCTGGATAAGAATGCCGGATCCATTGCGACACTCATCATAGAGCCGGTCCTTGGCAATATCGGGCCGGTCCTGCCAGACCCCGGGTATCTTGCTGAGGTACGGAAGGTTACCCGTGAGCACGATGTCCTGCTCATCTTTGATGAGGTGATAACCGGATACCGGCTCGGCATCGGTGGAGCGCAGCAGTACTTTGGAGTCACTCCTGATCTGACCACCCTCGGGAAGATACTCGGAGGAGGCCTCCCTATCGGTGCATTTGGAGGAAGACAAGACATCATGGAGAATATTGCCCCGGCTGGACCGGTCTACCAGGCAGGAACATTCTCAGGAAATCCACTCTCACTTGCTGCAGGGATAGCAACCTTAAACGAGATTCATGCTCATCCGGATATGTATCAGCAGCTCGGGAAGCGAACAGCAGCGATAGAGGAAGCCTGCTCTGAAAAAGCAGGATCCTTTGTAAGACTCGGGTCAATGTTCAAGTATTACTTCAGAGAGGAGCCGCCCCGAAATTACCGGGAAGCAAAAGAATCTGATGTCACCGCATTCAGACAGTTCTGGGAGAAGATGCTCAAAGCAGGAATCTTCCTGCCTCCATCCCAGTTTGAGACCAACTTCCTCTCTATCGCCCATGGCGACCGGGAGATAGAGGCAATCTGCCAGGCATACCAGGCATGCATCTGAAGATAGGTACCCGGGCATCAACCCTCGCCAAAGCACAGGCAGAGAAGGTTGCCAGCCTCCTGAATGGCTCAGAGGTCAGCACAGAACTGGTCTTCATCTCTACCGTCGGGGATGAGCGAACCGGTGTCCCGCTCCATGAGATAGGAGGGCAGGGTGTCTTTGTCAGAGCCCTTGATGATGCCTTGCAATCAGGTGAAATAGACATCGCAGTCCATTCGATGAAGGACATTCCGGCTGTTCGGCCGATCGGGCTGGTAACTGCCGCTATCCTGAAGCGGGACTCACCTGCTGATTATGTCGTGACCAGGAAAGAACGGGACGAGATCAGGGTTATTGGAACATCCAGCACCCGGCGGACCGCACAACTCCTGCGTCACTGGCCTGATATCACGATAAAAGCACTCAGAGGAAACGTGGATACCCGGATATCAAAACTCAATGCTGGTGAGTACGATGCGATAATTCTCGCTGAAGCAGGCTTGCAACGATTATCACTCTCCCTCCCGGGATTCAGACTCGACCCGGTGATCCATGTCCCTTCAACAAATCAGGGAACGATAGCCGTGGTGACTCGTGACGAACCAGGAGTCGGGGCACCGTTCAGAAGCATCGATGATACCGGAACCAGGACTGATACCCTGATAGAACGGGCAGTGATGGAAGAGATCGGTGGTGGATGCTATACTCCGCTCGGCATCTATTGTGCAGATTCATTCCTGATCGCTGAAGTACTCTCCCTTGAAGGTGATCGGATCTTCAGGATTGAGCGACAGATATCAGGTATATCAGATGCACGCAGATGTGGGGAAGAGATCCGAAGAAGTGCCGGGCATCTGATACAAGAAGCATGTGATCGACTGGGACTTACATTATGACTGAACAAACCGGAAAAGTATATCTGGTCGGATCCGGACCTGGGGGCTGCGATATGCTCACCATCCGGGCACGGGAGGTGATCGACCAGGCTGACGTTATCCTGTATGATCAACTCCCGGGAGAAGAGGTCCTTGCCTCTCTTCCCCAACATGCCGAACTGATAGATGTCGGAAAATATGGCGAACGACATACCCGCGAGCAGGACGATATTGAACTCCTCATGATCCAAAAGGCGAAGGAGGGCAAACAGGTCGTCAGGCTGAAGGGAGGAGATCCCTTTATGTTCGGCAGAGGTGGGGAAGAACTTGAGTCCTGCCGGGATCAGGGGGTCCTGGTCGAAGTGGTACCAGGAGTGACCAGTGCTATTGCAGTCCCCGCATCAGTGGGGATACCGGTGACTCACCGAAAGTGGGCTTCTCAGGTGACCGTCATCACCGGGAATGAAGATCCGACAAAAGAAGAGTCTGCTATCGACTGGGAGTGGCTCGCCCGGAGCAGAGGGACGATCGTCGTCCTGATGGGGGTTAAAAACCTTCCAATAATTGCAGAGACGCTCATCAGATTTGGAAGGGATCCCACAACCCCTGTCGCGGTGATAGAGCGCGGACTCCGGCCAGACCAGCGGGAGACCGTGGGTACCCTCGCTGATATTGGTGATGGTGCTGCTGCGGCAGGGGTCAGACCACCGGCAGTTATCGTCATTGGTGGAGTGGTTGGAATGTACCGATCATCAGATGAGCGGATGGTCCGGCCGCCGTCATCAAAAAGCCACTAAGACCTCTTTCCTTTTTGTAAAAAACCATGTACTAATCCTGATCTGGAGGGAGAAGGATTATAATTTACCATCTGGATAGTATGGATCATGACAGGGTGAAAACCCTGCAGAAGAGATCGAATGTATTCATGTGGGGAAATCCGGGCTGTGAAATCAATTTATGTTGCACATTTCAAAATATGCAACGTAAGGAGAGTCTCTTCAACGTATGAAATAACTATTTCATAAGGATCAAACCAAGAACCGGATGACCCCTATGGTGGGTACTTCAATCTTAAACTCACGGTCGTTGGCAGACTCAGTCAGATGACCGCACACATCCCCGCACATGTGGGGAAGATTGATAAAGATCCTTGAGTAAGATCATACAGTAAGAACAATGCTTATAAGCAAAGGGGAGTTAAAATGAGACGAATTTCAGGATATCTGGCTGCTGCTTTGATTCTTGTGATCTTAGCAACATGTATCGCTCCCGGCTCAGCAAGTGCCGGGTATTACTGGTCAAAGAGTGGGTATCTCTATACCGGCCAGGCAGCAACGTACGAGATTCAGGTTGATTGTGGAGCACAACTGGTGCTGAATGCTCCATACGGAACAAAATTTGACATGTATGCCATGCGGAGCCCAATCGGAAGCTGGCCGTCTGAGAGCTACATTATGTCACACTACGACAAATCAGAGTCCTCATACAATCAGGTCAAGTACATGACCCTGAATCAGGGCAGCTGGTATGTGGTTGTGTATGCATACTCTGGATTTGGTCAGTTCACGCTCGACGCATCAAACACATGCTCAAATCCAGTAACTCCAACCCCGGATCCCTGTTATGGAAATCCAAATTGTGGCGGAACTAACTGCCCTCCGGTAGCCACCGATGTGAAGACCGGATATCTGAACTCTGGTGAAGCAAAGACGTACACCTATCAGATCGCAGGTGACCGCAACTATATCGAGTGGATCCTCTCAGGACCCTGTGGTGATGATGTCATTCCGATGTCAATGATGTCGGTGAACGAGGTCAGCACCATGCGAAGCAGTTACTGCGGTCCTAACTTCTCACTCTACGTGTACAAAGACTGTGACCCACGGTACGGATCCTGTGCAGCAATTAAGGCAGACACGAGTAGTGGATCAAACAAGTACGTGGGAATCACCTATCCCACAACCGGATCCAAGTACTACGCTCTGGTCTATGCAAAGGGTGGAAGCGGATCCTACTCACTCTATGCACGCAGTTACAAGTGTCAGGATGACGTCATCGTGATGATGTCACAGCAGCCGGAGATGGTCTCGATGATGAGCACTGCAACTGATGTCTCAGCACCGGTGAGTGTTTTCGGCACGAGTTAGACAGAGAACAACCAGTCACCAACCAGTGACTCAATTTCTTTTTTGTGACTAAAAAGAGTTATTCGAGCAGGTGCACGAGGAGCCCGCTCAATAGTTTCGGCTCAAACCAGGTTGATTTGGGAGGCATAATCCCTCCATCGTCTGCAATAGCACAAACCATCTGGACATCAACCGGCTGCATCGCGATCGCCGCAATATATTCACCTGAATCAACCTTTGCCATCAGATCACGGATCGGACGGGCTCCGCCCAGATACTGCAGACGGGGATCGCCACGTGAGTCAGTAATCCCAAGGAACGGAATCAGTACCTGATCCTGAAGCACTGACACATCAAGGGCATCGATCCGGGTGGCTGAAGAAGAGATCTGCAAAGCGCACTCATACCATTTTCCCCCAATGTAGAGATGAAATATGTGCAGGTTCTCTTGTTTTTCCCTGGGGGAGATCGCATATGCTGATGCATCAATATCGTCGAACGGGCTGACGGTAGCAACTGCCCTGAGTGCAGCAAGAAATGATTGCGAGGTATAATCACCAAGAGAGGTCAAAAGACGGCTATATCCGTGCACTTTCACCTCATCTTCTGCAAAGATTACTCCCATGACATGATATGTCTCTTCCGGAATATCGACACCACGGGCAATCCGTCGCTCTGCCACATTTACCGCAGACTTGCACCGGTGATGCCCGTCAGCAATATAGAGAGATGGAATTGAAGCAAAGGCATCTTTGAATGCAGATAATGCTGACTCATCCCTGATTGCATAGATCTGATGAACACTTCCATTAGTGGCTGTTACTTCCATAAACGGAGTCCCGGATGATGCCTCCCGAAGTAGAGAGGCAATCTGCTGATTTTTAAGATGCAACAGAACCACCGGACCGGTGTTGGCATTCATCTCATCGATATGGCGGGTTCGATCTTCTTCCTTATCATAGCGGGTGAGTTCATGACGGTGAATAGACCCACTCTGATACTCGCGGGTATCAACACAGCAATAGAGGCCGGAATAGGTCCGACCATCATGCATGACCCGGTATACGTACAGTGCAGGAGATGATTCCTGAACAAAGATACGATCATGCAGCGCTTCATCAAATATCTTTCGTGAGCGTGCATAGACCTGATCTGCATAAGGATCGAGATCCGGAAGCAGGGCATCTGCTCTGCTTATACGAAGAAAACTGAGTGGTTGAACGGCGATGATCTCTCGTGCTTCTTCAGCACTGACAACATCGTACGGGACGGCAGCGATCTGCTGTGCTGTGCCGTCTGCCGGTCTTACCGCTGCAAATGGATATATATGAACCATGGGTCAGACACCAGTATGGGTATACGTATCCCCCTGCCCCTATATCAGGGCAGTGACAAACCAGTACATGAATATGGAGAACCTCAATGTCTCAGTTCGTCGGATGAGAGTCGTAGATATTGCTGCTGTTCAGGCAATAGAGCATCATTCATTCACTGATCCCTGGAGCAGGGAGACACTTGAAGAGGCTCTTGAACTGTTTCCAAATACCAACTTTATCGCTGATTCAGAGGGCAAAGTTGCAGGATTCATAATTTGTGGGGTGGAAAACACGGGTGAAGAAATTTACGGACATATCTGCAGTCTCGCAGTCTCGCCGCATCATCGTGGATCAGGAATCGGATCAGCTCTGGTCCAGAGGGCAGAATACCAGGTCATGTTAACCGGAGCGACTGCTATGCAGCTTGAGGTAAGGATATCAAACACGAAAGCCCAGAAATTTTATCGAAAACTTGGATATGAGCCGGTGTTTCAGTTAGCCGGATATTATGCGAACACCGAAGATGCTATTGTTATGATGCGGTGGTTCAGATATTAGGACTGTGTTACCCGGTGTGGTACGCGTTCTTTGAAAAAAGACCGTGAACTAATTATCCTCAAAACCTGAATCTTCTTCAGCATCCTGACCACCCGGTTGTGGTGATCAGGGATTTCAATATCATGAAAATCAGATCCGGATCGCTCCTAATCCTCCTGAGCATTATACTGATCTTTTTCTGCCCGGTACTGGCAGATTCCAATGAGACCACCTTTGATCTCGCCTTTACTGCTCTGGATTGCGCCCCATCAGGAGGGCCGGGTAGCCCCCTGTATACCTGGTTCTCTCTGGAAAATAAAGGAACACAAATATCGATGACTGACTCGGTGATCATCTATCTTTCATCGGATCAGAACATCTCGATCTCTGATTATCCCATCGGAGATACCAAAGTCTCATTCATCCGTCCAGGGACTGAGATACAGAAGGGACTGATATGCACCATACCTAAGAACATTCCTGCAGGTAAATACTACGCAGGAGCTGTACTAAATGTCAAATTCGGAGTTGTAAAAGATGCTCATGAAGAGGATAATACCGTCATCGGCAATATGGTCACGATTAACAGCTCGTCCCTCATACCACAGGAGTGGTATAATACCAGAATCAGTGATCTGTCACTGAATTATACCAACCAGGAACGGATAAAACGAAACCTCAATGAACTAAACCGTAACCCTGAACTCGATGTCATCGCCCTCGAGATGAGTAGGGATATGGCGACCCGGCAGTTCTTTGATCATATCAACCCATCAAACGAAGATCCAATCGATCGAGCAAAACGGCATGGATTTAATCAGCTCCGATTACTCCCGAACGGGCAGCAATTCTATGGTATCGGAGAGAACATCGTAAAAATCCCGGTTGGAACCGTGTATAGATTTGGTGATATTAATCCCATCGATCCGGATCAGATTGCTAAAGTTGCCATCCAATCATTCATGAATAGCCCTCCACATAAATCAACACTCCTCCTGCCAGAGTTTGAAAGTATCGGCATTGGGACTTCCTTTGACGGAGAGAACTATTATATCACTCAGAATTTCTTCTGAAAAATTTAAATAAATTATATTTTAAATTTGTGAATCTCTCTCTTAAGCTGCCCGGTGAGGTCGCCAACCTCAAAGATCGCACTGTTGATCTCCTGAACCGATGCACTCACCTGCTCGGCCAAAGAAGAGAGTCCTTCCACCTGCTCAAGATTATCAGCTGAAAGGCGAATTCCTTCCTGTGCCGTCTTCACCACAGAAGTAGAGATATTTGCCTGATCTTCGATGGCACGCACGATCTCCTGCATATCCCGGGTAACCTCTGACGCTCCGTTCACCATCAGATTGAGAGATTCTATTGTCTTCGTTACACTTTCCACTCCGAACGCTATCTCTGTATGTGATGAACGGATAGCCGTCGAAGTCTTCTCACTGCTTCGCTGAATGGCAGTTATGACATCAGAGATATGTCCTGTCGCCTTTCTGGCATCTGCAGCGAGATTCTTAACCTCTCCTGCAACAACTGCAAATCCACGCCCTGCATCTCCGGCACGGGCAGCCTCGATCGCTGCATTCAGAGCAAGGAGGTTGATCTGTCCGGCGATCTCATTGATCATCTTCACGATCTTATTGATCTCCCGGATCTGGGTGTTCAACTCATCTATGTCCTCTACGCTTTCCTGTGCAATTCGTTTGACCACATCCATCCGGTCGTTCGCCTCATTTCCAAGCGTCTGTGCTTCACTTCCGCGAACAGTTACATCCTGGGCATGCCTCAGGATCTCCTGTGAAGTACTGGTAATCTCCTCATTAGAAGCTGAAAGAGTAGAGATCTGATTGGTGATGTCTTCAATATGGGCAATAAGGTCTTTTCCGGTATCTGCTGACTTTTGAATGGTTTCAACAACCTGAAGTGTTGCCTTTGCAATCGATTCTGATCCCTTACTGATTTCCTGCATAGTGTCAGAAACCTCAGATGATACCCGATTCACCTGAAGAAGGGCATCCTTGAGTGCCTTGACTGTCTTGGCTGCATCAATCTTGACCACATTCAACGGATCCTCATCACGTATCACGATTTGAACCGTGAGATCACCAGCAGAGACTTCTTCAAAAGCTATCGCAAGGTCTTCCGCACTCTGATCAAGGGCTGCTGAATGCGCCTCTGACTCCTGGATCATCCGTTTGATCTCCTGTTCTTTCAGGATCTCACCGGTGCGATCTTTGTATGTGGACATCACACTGGAGACATCATTGTGTTTGTCAAGGAGGGGAATGATATCCTGCTCTATATGATGAATACCAGCGGGAAACTCTACAACGATATGACCAGTGACTGCTTTCTTAGTCCTCAGAGCATCTTTCAGACCCATGCCTGACTTCTCAGTGACCTTAAAATCATGTGCTCTCATCGAGAGGATCTGATTTTCGGTATAACCACTCATCTGAAGAAATGATTCATTCACTTTCAGGATTCGCAGATCCGTATGATCCATCAATAAGAGAGGGAGGGGATTCTGATTGATCATCGTCATCTCCTGTTGCTGGAGCTCATGGATCGTCTCCAACTGATCCTTCATCTCCCGCTCAACCCGTTTGCGTTCGCTGATGTCTCTGAATGTTGCCTGGGTTCGGCGTCCTTCAGGGAGATCCAGGACTTTCAAGGTAACTTCTACATCAAACGAAGTCCCATCACGGTGATTGAGAACACATTCAAATTTCTGGGGTATTCCCCGATCTGTTTCATCATACCGGGATCGGAAGAGCTGGAAAGAGTCAGCCCCGTCAGGTTGCGTGACTGGCGCCAGATCACGGATACTTTTCCCGATGATGGTCTGACCATCTGCAACTCCAAATATCTCGAGGGTCGTAGCGTTACATTCAACCACAATGTCCTTATCAAAGAGGGTGATGGCATCGTATGCTGCGTCGATCATTGCCCGATATTTCCGTGCCTCAGCCTCACGGAGTTGCTCATTTGCCCGGTTTTTCTTTCGGTTCTCAGACTCACGAACCTCACGCTGAATGACTGGGATAAGCGGTTTAAGATTCCCTTTGAAGACATAATCATGAGCACCGCTCTTCATGAGCGATACAGCCGTATCCTCACCTATCTCACCTGATACGACAATAAACGGAATATCCATGGCACGGGCAGTATATTCTGAAAGTACATCCATCCCGGTAAATCCAGGCAGGCTATAATCACAAAGGAGGACATCCCATTCTTTCGTATCAAGAGATTCGCGTACTTCCTGGAGAGTATCAACCCTCAGGAGATCTGTTGTATATCCACCCTTTTTCAGTTCATGCATCACCAGAAATGCATGATCTTCATTATCCTCAACCAGAAGAACCCGCAAAAGATTACCTTCAGTCATCACTTACCTCTCAAAAAACATTGATGCCTATATCTGCATAGCAAATGATAATAGTCTCACGCGACTTATCTTAAAGACTTCTTTTTTGTCCGGCTTAGATGCCCGGTGGATACGGCATCGGCATTAGGATAGAGAATATCTGTGAACCGATTTGCGCGAATTTTAGAGTTATGAGGAAATTCAATATCCATAAAAAACATTCTCATGCACCAATAGATCTAAAAATATATCAGATTGGGTATTTATTTAAGAATATATTGCTAATAATCGATAGAATTCTTTCACCTCCCATCTCGGAAAAATCACAATTTTTTCTTCAAAAACATAAAAAGATTGATTTCCCTGACTAAAATTTTCAACGCATACTAACTTTAATATACCCTTGTGAAAAAGAACTTTATTGTCAGGGAACCGGTGTGGACATATCAGGCAAGAGATATCCGGGGGGTTCTAAACATATATAGGCAGGTGTTATATTCCTGCTTTTCCACATTCCCTGATTCTTTAAGATATCGTTTCGTCTTTTCTCAGGAACTGATCACAAAGGTTCAAACCTTCGCAAGGAGTACACAATCATAAGCATATGGCTGTCGATATTCTTGAGTTTGATCTGGGTGGAGAATCGTATGCCATGGATATTCAGATTGCACGAGAGATCGTTGAGATGCTTCCCATCACCCCTATTCCCCGTGCACCAGGGCACGTAACGGGACTGCTAAATCTGAGGGGGGAGATCACCACTATTATTAATATTCATCATCTTTTAGGGATAAAACCTTCAAGGTCCCGTGAAGAACAAAATATTATGGTTTTGGTCCCTGAAGCTTTTGATAATATGAGCGTTGGGATCATTGTTGATGAAGTTCATAGTGTCCTCACCGTTGATGAAAAAGACATTGATACCAATGTGAAAGGAGTAGACTCAGAACTCTCTGACTTTGTTCATGGTATCATAAAACTCTCCCTTGATGATTCATTAAAAGGAGAAGCCGATTCCAAGGCGTATGAGAGCGAGAAACGCTTAATCATCTGGATAGATGTCAGAAAGATACTTACTGAAACAATAGAAACTACCGGGACACGGCCAGAATAGCTTCTATTTTTTTCGATCTACGAATACTTCGTTATCGTTCGATATCAAAAAAGGAAGTGTGCAGGCATAGCCCTGATTGTGCAATAATGTGATGAATGGATAACCGGGTTAGGGATATTACATCCCCATTCCGCCCATGCCACCCATGCCACCCATGCCACCCATGCCACCCATCTCATCCATACCACCTGGAGGCATGGAGGGACCTGCTGACTTTGAGGAAGCGATGATATCATCGATTCTGAGAATCATGATTGCAGCTTCTGCAGCACTTGCAATAGCCTGGGTCTTAACCCGCAGTGGCTCAATGACTCCTTCTTTCTGCATGTCTGACGGCTTTGCCTCAAACACATTCAGCCCGACGGTCTTCTGACCTTTCTCATGGGCTGCACGGAGCTCGACAAGCATATCGATTGGGTCGAGTCCTGCGTTCTCTGCAAGGGTCCGGGGAATGATCTCAAGGGCTGCTGCAAAGGCCTCGATAGCGAGCTGTGCCCGGCCACCGACGGTTGCTGCATATTCCCGCAGACGGAGTGAGAGCTCAATTTCAGGTGCTCCACCACCGGCAACACATTTCTTGTCCTCAAGGACAACACCGACGACACGTATAGCATCCTCGAATGCGCGCTCAAGTTCTGCGACAACGTGTTCAGTCCCGCCACGAATGATGATTGAGACTGCCTTCGGATTTTTGCACTCCTCGACAAAGATCATCTCTTCGCCAGAGATCTTCCGCTCCTCAACAAGGCCGGCAAACCCAAGCTCTGAGTCAGCGATTGCATCGATGCTGGAGACGATTGCTGCACCGGTTGCCCGTGCAAGCTTTTCCATGTCACTCTTCTTGACACGGCGCACTGCAAGGACACCAGCCTTTGAGAGGTAGTGCTGGGCGATGTCATCGATCCCTTTCTGGCAGAAGACAACCTTTGCACCGCTCTTGATGACCTTGTCAGTGATGGCCTTGACCATCCGCTCTTCCTCATCAAGGAATGCCTGAAGCTGGTCTGGGCTGGTGATGTTAATCTCTGCGTCAACCTCGGTCTTCTTGAACTCGATGGCTGCATTCAGGAGCATGATCTTTGCTTTGGTTACCGTAGTTGGCATACCTGGGTGGACACGCTCCTTGTCGATGACCATACCGATGACAATAACAGAGTCTTCAATAGAGCCGCCGACCTTCTTCTCAACCTTGATATTTTCAGTGTCGACCGTACCATCTGCTTCAGCAACCATGGTAACTGCCTTGACAATGAGGTCACAGAGGCTGTCTTTAGAGGCTTCTGCTCCCTTGCCGGTCATTGCGGTCTCTGCGATCTTCTTTAAAATCTTGATATCTTTTGGTTTGACATCGATCGCAAAGCCCTTGAGAAGTTCCTGCGCCTTCTCTGCTGCCATCCGGTACCCATGAGCGATCACGGTTGGGTGGACATCCTGCTCGAGAAGATCTTCGGACCGCTTGAGCAGTTCTCCAGCGATAACAACTGCAGTTGTGGTTCCGTCACCGACCTCATCATCCTGAGTCTTGGCAACTTCGACCATCATCTTTGCAGCGGGGTGCTCGATATCCATCTCTTTGAGGATAGTGACACCATCGTTGGTGATGACAACATCACCGATGGAATCTACGAGCATCTTGTCCATACCCTTTGGCCCAAGAGTGGTCCGAACTGCGTTTGCAACTGCCTTTGCGGCGGCAATGTTCATTCCCTGGGCATCACGCCCGCGGGTCCGAGAACTGCCTTCTTTAAGAATGAGAATTGGTTGTCCTCCAAGCTGTGTAGACATACAGAATCACCTATTGTAGCATAAGATTGTTTAGTGGTTCTATATATAATTTCAGTTTAAAATGAGATTCATGAGGTCATCTGGTTCTTCCATTGAAAGGAGAGACTCGACCCCAAGCATCAGGGTTCTGCCAATTCGACGTTGCCGCTGATCATCAGTCATGATGCACATTGCATAGGAGCGGGTCACCTGGGAGATATTTCCAATAATTCCCGCTCTCCTTGAGAGCTTCTGGGACCTCCCATACCCAGTCAGGATGGTATGTTCCTCATATCTGATAAGAGCCTGGAAGGGCGCATGGTTCATCATCTGGACATGCATCCCCATCTCTTCGATGAACGGTTGAATTGGTATATCCTCTTCAGGGAATTGAATATCGTGGTTTGGTTGATGTGCATACCCAAGAAGATCTATTGGCTCGACTACCCCGCTGTCAAAAGTCTCCTCAATCCGGATAGCGATATCAATAGTTGTCCCCATCCCAGCCTCATATTTCGCGACTGTCCGACGAGAAACACCCAGAATCTGACCGAGATCACCGAGAGAAAGATTTCTGACCTCCCGAAGCTCACGGAGTTTTTCTCCACTGATATTGACATACAATCCTCCCGGGGATGCATAGATGAGCGGGGGGGATCCATCTACGAAATAATCATGCAGGGTTGGATAATTGATCGCCGATATCCCATACCGCACATAGACAGCCCCCCGTTCAAGCTCAGCGTCACGAGCGCGTTCACCGACTACCAATGGAGTTCCCCCAAGATTATGCGAGATCTGATCCAGATCCCGAGCATTATCCTCGCTGATACTATCGATATGGGATATAACCTTCAAGACTACAATCTGACTGCCGTTATTCGCGATAAGGTCAAAACTCTTCGGCCTCATTGCAAAAAGCTCTGAGACGTCATAGCCGGCCATCATCATCACGCTGATTACATTACGCAGCAGTCTGTCCTGTGACATCAGGTTTATAATCCTCCTTTCAAGCGATTCTACATATTTCGGGTGTTTTCAGAGAATTCATCAGGAAAACAAAATTTATAGAAATTTTCCTTCCAGGAAAATTCACTTTAATATATCCTCTTTATCATCTGAATGGTAATATACCTATTTTTATGTCAGGGCAATCTTTCTGGATCGGGGTCGATGATACTGATTCACCTGAAGGGATGTGTACTACCTGGCTCGGTTCCCGGTTGATTCGGGATCTGAGGGGGATTGGGTACCGCATTGAGGAAGCCCGACTTATCAGACTCAATCCTACCATCCCTCACCGGACCAGAGGAAATGCAGCAATTGCCCTCAAAGCTTCCGGTGATCCGGATATTGCATTTGACATTGCCTGTGATCTCATCAATCGATACGCGGATCTCAGATGCGCAAAGACCCACCCCGGGGTGGTGGTGGCTGATCATCAACTACCAGCCAATTTTTATTTGCAGGCAGTCAGCGGGATTTGCACAATACCTCAGGTAGAAGAGATCCTCATTAAACATGCTCGAAACTGGAGAGGATATAAATTAGGAAGGGGCCTCATTGGAGCTACTGCTGCTATAGCAAGTGTTCTTCCCGACTCTACCTGGGAGTTGCTTGCATACCGGGAGGAATTTCAATGGGGAAGCCCCCGAGAAGTGGACAAAGAGAGTATTTTTACGTCAGAAGAAGTGACATCACCTCATACCTGGGACTCACGCGATCCTATACAGAAAGATGTGGTTTGTGTCCCCCATACACCCGATCCGGTTCTGTTCGGAATCAGGGGAGATTCACCATATTTTGTTGCAAAGGCAGTTTCCTGTATCAGATCTGAACAGTATGCATGGGGACAGATCTGGCAAACTAACCAGGGAACTGATGCGCATCTTTTGACCGGAGAGATCGGGACCCTGGTTGAAGGTTACTCATACCGGGTAAGGGGAATCGCCCTTGACACCCCGATAACAAATAGGGGGGGGCATGTACAATTCACACTGGGATCAGAAGATCAAACCCTTACTTGTATGGCATTTGAACCGACAAAGGAGTTCAGGCATCACATCAGATCCCTCATACCTGGCGATCAGATTATTGCAGTAGGTTCATTTTCCGGGGGCTCCTTAAACCTCGAAAAGATCTTTCTCCATCCCGGGAATACTCCGGATAGTATTCGTGCTCCATTTTGCATCACCTGCCAGAAACAAATGACCAGTGCCGGTACCGGAAAAGGGTACAAATGCAGAAGATGCGGGTCGAGGTCACAGATTCCTGAAAAAATTCCCACGGAACGGACCATCAAGCCAGGATGGTACGAAGTTCCCCCATCTGCGCGGCGCCACCTGGCACGACCGCTCATCCGGGGACCTGGATACATCCCCGAAGATACTTGAGATGAGAGATCATACCAACTGTCGATATCCATGCCAGTTGTTCAGATCACTTTAGCAGAAGGACGAACGCCCGAACAGAAACGAGCAGTTGCAGAAAAAGTTACCGAGGTCCTGGTCAGGGAACTCAACACCCCGGCGGATACGGTAACAATCTTAATCTATGAACTTGGAAAGGATCACATCGCCAAGGCCGGAAAACTCCTGTCAGATAAAGTCTAATCTATTTTTTTCTTCCCGGCGTCACGTACTTGACCCGTTGAGCACAATGGGTGAGTATGGAATGTGATATACCGGTCAGACAAGCTCATCTGCGGGCTGGGATGAGTGTCAATGATCTGGTTCTCGTAATGGAGAAGGCAGGTGCATACAACGGAGGAGCACTTTCCCGGGCTGCATCTATCTATTCATCCATGCTCACCGATACCGGGACAACTAAATTTCTCGGCCTTGCCGGAGCGATGGTTCCAGCAGGGATGGGAGGGATCGTAAGTGATCTGATTCGGGACGGCCGGGTTGATGCACTGGTCTCGACCGGAGCAAACCTCACCCATGATATCATTGAGGCCATAGGATGCCATCATTTTAGAGGAACTGAACAATGTAACGATATAGAACTTAGACATGAGGAGATTAACCGGATTTATGACGTATATCTCCCGAATGATGCCTTCATCACCTTTGAAGGGTTTATGCAGGAAGTTCTTGCTGATCTTGAGGATGGAAGTACGATCTCAATCAGTGATCTCCTCACTCACATCGGTTCACGTCTTGAGACCGGCATTCTTGCAACTGCAGCCAGGAACAATATTCCAGTCTTCTGCCCGGCTATCCAGGACTCGATGATCGGGCTACAATACTGGCTGTTTCGACAAGGAAGAAAGGTGACTGTTGACGCATTTGCTGATATGACCCGGATCATCGATCTCTGCTTTGAGGCAGAGCGGGCAGGTGCACTCTTCATCGGCGGCGGAGTACCGAAGAATTTTATTCTTCAGAGCATGCTCATGACCCCGAAGGGATTTAGTTATGCAGTGCAGCTGACTGGAGACCGACCTGATCTCGGGGGCCTCTCAGGAGCAACCCTTGATGAGGCGCGATCCTGGGGAAAAGTCGATGAAGATGCGAAGACGGTGACGGTATACGGAGATGCCACTATCACCTTCCCCCTTCTTATTGCAACAACCCTGGAGCGGATACCATGACTGAGCTCATCCTGGCATTAGACCCTACCTCCAAATCAGAGGCCATCAGAATTTCAGAGGCTGCAGCTCCACATATCGATGCCATCAAGATCGGATATCCGCTTGTCCTTGCTGAGGGACTCAGGATTGCAGAGGAACTTACTGAATTTGAGCTCCCTCTGATCGCTGATTTCAAGGTGGCAGATATTCCTAATACAAGCCGCCTGATCGCGGAGCAGGTATTTTCTGCCGGATTCTCAGGGATCATCTGTCACGGCTTTCCGGGTCCTGATTCTGTAGAAGCCTGTGTCGATGTAGCCCATGCTCAGGGAGGAGAGTGTTATGTGGTAGCAGAGATGAGCCATCCCGGAGGGGCAATATTCTTCCAGAGTGGCATCGCAGAACGGATTGCCGAGATGGTCCTCACAACAGGGGCAGATGGAATCATTGCCCCAGCTACCAGACCAGAAAGAACCAGAATTCTTCGGGAGATCATCGGGTCGAAAAAGATTCTCTCACCTGGTGTCGGTGCCCAGGGAGGTGATGCATCAGCCATTGCCAGCCTCGTAGATGGTATAATTGTGGGTCGGGCAATATATGAAGCAGCAGACCCGGCTGCCGCGGCAGCTGAATATGCGGGTATCCGAAGCACGCGGTCCGCATAATTTACTACCAGGAATTAAGACCAGAATCAGCGGGCCAAATTTGATAAGGTTGGCCTCAGTACGTATGAGTATGATATGGAGCGAGCAGCAGATGAAGATCGCAACACAGTACTCATCAAAAGATGAATTGCCAGTTGAAGGGCGCCGATACAAGTGTCATTGCTGCCATCTGATCGTTGAAGAGTCACCATGCCCGGCCTGCGGGGATAAAAATATAGAGATTATGTGTCCGCTTGATACCTGTGAGTGTTCACATGAAATATCCCCAACCATCGAATACTGCCCATTGTGTGGCGAGTCAGTCTGCCCTGAGTGTGGGAGTCATGATGTTGTGCAGATCAGCAGAGTGACCGGGTACCTCCAGGATGTCTCCGGGTGGAATGCAGGAAAACAGCAGGAACTTAAAGACCGACAACGCTACTCCGTTGTATGAGGTACTACCTCACTAGAGATACCCTCATCATCAGGGGTACCTTTCGCTCCTGCAGTACCGGGATCAGTGGCGGTATCAAAAATGTAACCTCTCTTCTGAATCATACCGTTTCTGATACTCAATCTTCACTACAACCGAATCAGGCGGTTGAAATTATTGCCCGGCGTGCAGGACTCTCTCCGGAATCTACATTCGGACTCCTCACCGCAGTCCCGATAACCCAGCTCTGCATCGTCAGGTATGATTCCCTGACGGTATTCATAACCGCCGGGATAACGCACCCGGATCCAGGAAAAGGAGAGGTCTGCACCCATTCTGAATCCCTTTGTAGTACTCCGGGCACAATCAACATCATCTGCTGCATATCCGGAGGTGTCACCGATCAGGGGCTGCTTGATGCCATCATAACGGTGACCGAAGCCAAAACACTTGCCCTGAGAGGGCTTGGACATAGATTTGCCGGCACCATTACTGATGCGGTCATCATCGCCACAGAGGGGGAAGGAACGGTGAGATACGCAGGAAGTGCAACCCGGCTCGGTCACCAGATACATGAAGCTGTTCTCTTTGGTGTTACCCATGCACTAGAAACTGGCGCCCATGATGTATCCGCAGGACAAAACGAACCTGCATTTTTTATTCACAGCACAATCGGAGGTGCCCGCTGGATTAAATGGCAGAAAGGAGGATGTCCCTATTATCCCTGTCATTTTTCCGGTCAGCGATGTGAGTTCTGCTACTGTCCCCTCTATCCATGTGAAGACGAGGAGCTCGGTGAATGGACATCCAGTTCCCAGAGGAAGGAAAGGGTCTGGAGTTGTGCCCCCTGCACCCTTAATCACCAATCCGCAGTAGTGCACCATCTGCGACGAAACCCGGAGGCCTCTATCCAGGAACTCAAATCCCTGCTCAGGCATCAGAGTGACCTGGATGCAAAATCGAATATATCGGGTTAAACCTTATTTTTACCACAAGAGTGGAGCAGGTTCACTTTCACCCTGTGCCCATCTTAATTTATATACCTCCAGATCAGAGCCTATCACTGGAGATGACATATGGACATCAAACAGATCACACAAAGGATCTCCGAAAAATTTGCCGCAGCCGGACATCAGATCGATCCGGCAAAAATTGAAGAGAAACTCAGCCGGTTTGTTATAGAATTCGGTATCCCAGAGGAAGAGGCCGAACGCTCTATCATCAGTGAATATGCCCGACAGTATGGGGTTGAATCAGTTATTGGACTGACTACTCAGAAGACCGATGATTCAGAGATTAATCCGATATCAGATATTCAGTCAGGAGAATGGGTAACACTGGAAGGAGTAGTAACCGTTCTCTTTGAATCGCGATCACCATCAGTTGCGCAGAGCGGTATTCTGGCAGATCGATCGGGAACTGTGCGATTCACCATCTGGGCCAAAGCTCATGCCCCAATTCTTACTCTCGGCGGATGGTACCGTATCGAATCAGCGGTAGTAGACGAGTATAACGGACAATTAAGCTTTAAAGTACACTCAGGAACCACCGTAACCCCCCTTACCGAAGGAGAAATTCCACCACTCAGTCTGACACCGATTGCTGATCTCCCCCGGGGAGTAGTCAGCCTCGAGGGGAAGGTCGTCTCCCTCACGGAGAGGACTGAAGGGCCTATCCGATTAGCCGGAGTTATTGCAGACGGGACCGGTGCTATTCGATTTACCGTCAGACAGGGAGATCCGACCTCTGGCATTGAGGAGGGGAATTGGTACCATCTCGATTATGCCATTGCGGATGTGTACCGGGGTGCAATAAATCTGCAACTGAACGCAGGTACCCGGGTAGAACCTCTAGCTGAGGACAGGAGTCTGCGACCTGCCATCATCCAGGTGAGTGAAATAAAGCCAGGAATAGTCTGCTTACGGGTGAAGGTAGTTCAGGAGTATGAAAGTTCAAGCGAACGGATGTTCCAGTCCGGTGTCCTGGGAGATGAGACCGGGACCGTACGATTTGTGACCTGGAAAGATGGCGGGGCAGAGCGACTGATGCCTGGGACGGTCTACACCATCTACTATGCAGCCGCAGATGAATATAACGGAAGGCCATCTCTGACCATGAATGGGGCAACGTGCCTTGCAGATGAATCCGGAAGCATTGAGGTGAAAGCTTCCGGAGATGAAGTCACCGGAGCACTGGTGCATATCTCTCCCGGTTCCGGCCTTATCAAGCGCTGCCCGGTTGAAGGGTGTGGACGGGTTCTGACCAGACAGAACTACTGCCAGATACACGAAATACAGCCGAATTTCCACTATGATCTCAGAATTAAAGGGTGGATGGACAATGGAAGGCAGACCTGGGATACTATCATCTCCCGGGAAGGAGTTGAAAAACTCCTCGGCCTCACCCTTGCCGGAGCTCAGGAGATGGCAGAAAATAACCCTCTTGGGATGGAGACTGTCTACTACCACCTCTGTGAACAGGTTCTTGGACGATATCTCACCTGTCAGGGTCGTATCATCGAGAACCGGCTTATATCATCGACATGTTCATTCCTTACCTTCGATCCTGCAAGACATGCTGATCTCATCAACCGCGTGGGGGTGACCAGTCATGAGTGAGGCACCCGGATTTCAGCGGTATGAACGCGAACCAGCAAAGCGGGTCTTTGCAGCTGAACTGAGAGAGACCACCCACCACTTTAAGGAAGGGACAGAGGATAAGAGTCCGACGTATGTCCTTCTTCCAACCGGAGAACGCTGCAACAGAGTCTTTCTGGTGGGAATCCTGACTGAAAAGAAGAAATCAGATGGTGATGCGGTATTTTACCAGATCAAAGTGAAGGATCCGAGCGGATTCTTCTTCGTAAGTGCCGGGAGTTATCAGCCTGAAGCCCTGCACCAGATCTCATCAATAGAATCTCCCTCTCATGTAGCAATCATCGGGAAACCAAACGTCTTTCAAACTCCTGATGGACGTACCCTTGCCTCAGTGAGGGCTGAATCGGTGGCAGCAGTAGATAAAACAGTGAAAGATTGCTGGATCCTTGATGCGGCCACCCGGACCCTGGAACGGCTTGAAGCAACTGAAGAGACTCCAGATCGGATAAAGGCGAAAGAGATCTACACCCATTCCCCTGAAGTTTGGCGTAAGATGATCCTCGAGGCCTTAAACACCATAGAGATATAATCGCCTCCCTCCGGTCGGATATTTTAAACCGAATTTCCCAGACTATGTCTGGGAAATTTATTAACCCGACCTATCGGCCAGAGGCCGCTAATTTATCCCATTCTTCCAGAACTTCGCACCCTTCAACAAATACTAACCCATGTTTCTTTGCATACCGGATAGCATCCTCTTTGGACAGGGCCAGGCCTGACTCATCATCAAGCATCTCACAGATAGTTATCGTTGGGTTAATCCCAGCCATATCTGCCATTGCAACTGATAACTCAGTCTGCCCATGACGTTGATCTAACAGATGTTCAGCCGCAATCAAAACCGGCATATGCCCGGGTGTCCGGAACAACTCTTTGAATGAGATCGGTTTCTCATCGATGACATCCTGCACCGCACGCGAAAGAGCATTAACCGTGAGTGAGCGGTCTTTGTCAGTTATTCCAGTAAAGGTATCCCGATGATTCACCCAGAGAGAAAACGAGGAGTTATTCGCGGGATCATACGGGATGTCACCGAGTTTTTCCACCATTGCACAGTTTTTCAGAACATCCCTGGCAAAGGGAAGACCCAGTATCTTTGCAGATGCATACGGGATGGCCGTACAGATAAGGCCACCACCATCGTGACGCATCAGGCATATGTCACGATGAGTGACTATATCGGATCTGATCGCAAGATCAGTCTCCCGCTCCCGATTATCGAAGTCATAGAGCAGTACCATCTCACCCTTTCTAAGCGCGGCAAGCGCCTCTGCAATCATAATGTCACCTCAATCACCACTTCATCGCCATCATTCAGATTCAGTTCCCGACGCAGACCAACCGGGGCAATAACCTCAACGAGTGCATCCGGATAATGGGATCTGCCGGGAACAACAATTCCACAAGGAACCTCCCGGATCATGCAGGGAAGACACCTGACCTGACCAAAGGTTCTCCCTTCTGACTCAAATCCATCAACCAGATACCAGTCAGCAATGGTTAATCGCTTTCTCCGCTGGACGGCTGCCGGAGAGAGACGGAGATTTAGCGTCCCCGGATACGGAGCAAATCCAATAATCTTCTCGAACTGTAGCATATACTGACGAAGACTCATGTAATAGGCCCCTTCTCCCAGGCCGGATTCTACTGTCCCCAGGAGCTGAAAATTCTTCTCCTTTCCCCCAAAAAGACGATAATATTCACAGTACTCATTACGGAGAGCAGACTCCCCCTCTTCATTCACCGTCACCTGCTGGCCATCGGCTATCAGAGTCCTTCTGATCAGATTTTTCTGTTCCAGAGACTTTAGACGCCGTGACGCAGTCTGTGGACTGATTCCAAGTTCATCCCCAAGACTCTGTGAATTGAGAAAAACCGGACCAGCGAGGCCACCCCGAAGAGCAATTCTCTTCAGACATTCCAGGTCCTCGGCTCCTATCATGATCTCATATGTGAGATCGATACTATTAATGAGTTATCATTCGTGAGGGAGATGCCAAATTTGAGAAAGGGGGGGATATTTCCATAATCAATTGTATACAGCGACTATTGATCTGATCACCTCTTTCCATATAAGATCTCAATTGGTAAGCCAGAAGGAAAAAAATGATTTATGAGATCTGGATTTCTCCACCACTCGCTGGGGGAGATTTTTTAAAGTGAACCTCAAGAACACCATTTTCAAAAGTCGCTTTTGCGCCTTCCTGAGTTACTTCTGCGGGTAGAGGTACACTCCGGCTGACTGAGCCATAAAAACGTTCTCTGATGAAGTAATCCTTCTCCTCTTCCTTTTTATCTTCGGACCGTTCACAGGATATCTGAAGAAGGTTTGGCCTGGGTAATCTGATTTTCACCATCTCCTTCTGACATCCAGGAAGATCCGCATGGGCAATAACCTCATCACCTGCATCGTGCACATCAACCGAAAAATCCCCAGAGATCACAGGGAGTATATTACGATCTCTTTGAGTATATGCAGGAAACGTTGGGAGCAACGTCTGAAAACGGTCCTCCATATCAGCGAATATTGAGTCCATCTCGCTTCTGAAAATATTTAATGGATCACGTTTGACAATCGCCATTTTACTACCTCCATGAGTCGCACCGACTCATACAAAATTCCATATGATCTTACAGATAATTAAATATTATGCCCCCGAATCAGAACAAATCATTCCCCAACCATGGCGAATGCTTATGCATATATAATTCCTATCAATTTTCATGACAAATCGATTCTATCCCACGGTCTGTGGTCTCTGGTGCGATAACTGTGATCATTTTGAAAAAGAATGCCAGGGGTGCACTGATGGAGGAGGATGCGTCTTCTGGACTAATTTTGTTGACATTAACGCTTGTCCGGTCTATACCTGTTGTATAGAGGAGAAAGGACTCCCCCACTGCGGATACTGTGATGAGATGCCATGTGAGCGATATACCCGATTCCGCGATCCAGATCAGACCGATGACGAGATCAAAATAAGCCTCGAAAAACAGAAAACAGAACTGATCAGACGGCGCAAAGAGGTTGAATCGGGATAAAATCCAGAAACGATTGAATAGGTTTTCGGGAGAAGTATACGTACAATGTCGAACTCCTTTTCGTTAATTATTTAACTTCTCCTTTCCCCAGTGTACATGCATGGAACCGGGACTACGCCATCGACTGGCAGAAAAGATGGCGGGGGAGATAACCCTTTCAGATTCTCCGGGAAAGACCCTGAAGAAATGGCGCATGGGTTTTGACATATCTCAGGGACACCTGTCCGAATTTCTTGGCGTCTCACCATCAGTCATCAGTGACTATGAGAGTGGGAGAAGGAAAAGCCCTGGTACTGCGATCATCGGAAGAATTGTTGATAGCATCCTTGCCATCGATGAAGAGAGAGGAAGCAGATATATTCAAAAATTTGCATCCCTCCTCTTTGCTGAGATGGGAGAAGGTGTCATCTACGATCTTCATGACTACTCAAGCCCAATCAACCTGGAGACATTCTCCCGCACAATCAACGGGAATATCCTTACCGGGCAGGTAGACCTGACAATATACGGGTATACGATTATCGACAGTATCAAGGCGATTATGAACCTTTCAGCCAATGAATTTAACCGGATTTACGGGTGGAGCACTGAACGGGCGCTTATCTTTACCGGAGTATCGAATGGAAAGTCACCAATGGTGGCTATCAGAGTTACTCCCTTCAAACCCCGGTGCGTAGTACTCCACGGTATAGCAGCAGAGAATGTTCATCCGATCGTACCAAAAATGGCTGAGAAGGATCACATCACCCTGATGTCCACCGAGATGGATATTGAAGATATCGTAGAGAATCTGAGGGAAGAAAAATGGTAGGAATCATCTCATACGGTGCGTACATACCACGCTACCGTATCAAGGTAGAAGAGATTGCACGGGTCTGGGGTGCGAACGGCGCCGAGATCTCAAAAGGACTGGGAGTATTTGAGAAGAGTCTCCCTGACATGGACGAAGACACGATAACCATATCAGTAGAGGCAACCCGGGCAGCAATGGCCAGGCGGAATATTAATCCGGTAGATGTCGGAGCAATATATGTGGGATCTGAGTCACACCCCTATGCGGTGAAACCGAGTGCTGCTACAGTTGGTGAGGCGATCGGAGCAACCCCGCTCATGACTGCTGCTGATTATGAGTTCGCATGCAAAGCAGGGACTGCAGCAATCCAGACCTCAATGGGTCTTGTGAAGTCAGGTATGGTAACCTACTCGATAGCGGTCGGTGCAGATATTGCCCAGGGAGAACCTGGCGATGCCCTTGAATATACTGCGGCAGCCGGTGGAGCTGCATTTGTGATCGGTAACAATGATCCGATTGTAGAGATCAACCACACCTGCTCATTCACCACAGACACTCCAGACTTCTGGCGCAGAGAGAATAAACCCTACCCACGACATGGAGGACGATTTACCGGGGAACCGGCATACTTCAAACATGTCATGGGATCATCAAAAATAATGCTCGAAAAGATGGGGACAAAACCATCTGACTATGATTATGCGGTCTTCCACCAGCCAAACGGAAAGTTCCCGGTCCAGGTAGCAGGGATGCTCGGGTTCTCAATGGAACAGATAAAACCCGGTCTTGCGGTTACCTACCTCGGAAACACGTATTCAGGGGCATCCATGGTCGGACTTTCAGCAGTCCTTGATGTTGCTAAGCCAGGTGACCGGATATTTATGACCAGTTACGGATCCGGATCAGGGAGTGACTCATTTGATATGACCGTCACTGATGTGATCACCTCGGATCTCTTCCACCGCGATGCATCTCCGACGGTGGCAGCCCTGCTTGCAGATAAGAAGCTCGTTGATTATGCGGTCTATGCAAAACACAAAGGCAAAGTGGTGATGATGGAATGAGAGAGGTAGCAGTTATCGGGGTCGGATGTACAAAGTTTGGGGAGAAATGGGAGACCTCGTTTAGAAATCTCTTTGTTCAGGCAGGCGCTCTGGCACTTGAAGATGCAAACCTCTCGGGTGTAAATATCGATGAACTCTTTGTCGGAAACATGAGTGCCGGCAGATTTGTTGAACAAGAGCATGTCGGAGCACTCATCGCTGATTACGCAGGACTTGCGACTGACAATATCCCGGCGACCAGAGTAGAGGCTGCCTGTGCATCAGGTGGTCTTGCATTCAGACAGGCATACACCGCTGTTGCCTCAGGGATGTCTGATATCGTGGTTGCAGCCGGAGTCGAGAAGATGACCGATGTCGGGACCGAAGTTACGACAGATGTTCTTGCCGCCGCGGCAGACCGTGAATGGGAAGGGATTGCAGGAATTACCTTCCCTGGCCTTTATGCCATGATTGCTACCCAGTACATGGACCGGTATGGTTAGACAAGAGAAAAACTC
>JAZDKH010000323.1:0-6157 GCA_043803325.1 Methanobacteriota archaeon
TCAGATGGCTCGTATGTGAATTGTACAGAATTAATGAACATCAAGGCAATATCCCGTGTTCTCTGGACCGATATGATCAACCCGGAGACTGGTGATTACTACACCGACTGCCCATTTCTCCGTCAATCTGAAGAAAATACCTGGTTCTGCGTGATCCATCAGACCCGCCCTGCGATCTGTGTCAGGTTCAAACCCTGGGAATGGGGAGTAAAGGGACTTTTTTTTGCGTGCCCGCTCGTGGATAAAACCGAATGTAGCCAGTCAGACAACTCAGGTTCCCATGAAGATCATGGAAATCGGTTGTTCAATTCATCACCAATGTGAATAAGATATCGCTGCCCATACTCTCCATCTTCAAGCCCTGTCAATAATGGGGCTGGAATCTCCGCTCCAGGATATATAAGAGCCGTTCCAAGTACGATACAAGCGGTAGTGTCTGTATCTCCTCCAAGTCGCACCGATTCCAGAAGAGCCTGAAGCGGGTCCTCGCCAAATTCAGTAAGGATAGCAATTACGGCACCAAGCAGGATGATCGACTCAGTATAGGGGACTCCATAGTCCGCATATTCACCAAGGATGATCTCTGGCTCCCATCCGGCATCAATAACCCCTGCCAGATAATCGCGGGCTTGAGGAGTAAGATGAGGGATGGTATAGAGAATATCTCTCATTATCTCTGGAAAGGAGGTTTTCGTATGATATCGTTCATGTACAATGAGGGCTATTCCTGCCGTCGCCGCCAATGCATCAGGATGACCATGAGTTATTTCGGCATTCAATGTGGCGCACCTGATAACATCCTCCTTTTCAGAGAGAAATCCGATGGGAAGGGCCCGCATCGCTGCTCCATCACTCTTCCGTTCCCGGATCTCTGCTTTTGGCAGACTTTTGAGAAATGTATCTCCGTCAGGAGACTCCTCAAGCATTCTTCTGGTCAGCGGGGAGTATCCAGGTCTTGAATCCCGTTTATATGCAATAAGAAGTGCCTGGGCAAGGTTCTCTCTGGTGAATGGCTTTCCTGATATGAGGAGTTCTCCAACCCCGATAGCCATCTGGGTGTCATCGGTATAGCGGTTCCAGGCCTGGAACGTATCCGTCTCATTCACAAGATTGATCCTGCCCCTATGCAGGTTTTCAAATCTGGCACCAAAGGCATCACCTATTGCCATCCCAAGGAACAGTCGGGCACCCGGGGAATAACGAGATAGCGTATTTTGCATTTTTTAGGGAGTATTCAGACTAAAGAGAGGCTAAATTATTTTATCACACCGGAGGCACTCGTTGTACCCCTTCTCCTTGATAAGTTTCAGGATCTCACGAGGATTGCCATCGCATTTAAACTCCCCACCAATCATCACATGCCCTAGATCTACATCAAGGTAATCCATGATATATCCGGTGTGGGTGATTATAAGTCCGCTATTCTTTCGATTTGCAAATCGGTGGGTTTTCTGAAGCATGTGGGCAATAGCCTCCCCCATTAAGTGGATATTTTCGAGATCAACCCCACTTTCAGGCTCGTCAAGCATGATGAATGAAGGATCCTGAACCATCATCTGGAGAATCTCACTCCTCTTGATCTCACCACCAGAGAACCCATAATTGATATCCCTACCAAGAAAATCCTCCATATTCATCCGTTTAATAGCGGATTGATTATCCTCTCCGGTATCTTTTTTTATGACATCAAGCATTTTTCCTAGTTTCAGACCAGCGATGGTCGGTGGGCGCTGAAACATGATTCCCATCCCAAGCCGAGCCCGTTCGTGCACCGGCATTTCGGTAACATCAGCCCCGTTAAAGAGGATCTTCCCACTGGTGACTGTATAGGCATCAAAGCCCATGATTGTCATCAGCAGGGTAGATTTTCCTGAACCGTTCGGTCCCATGAGGACATGGGTCTCCCCCTGCCCGATATGTAAATTTATCCCGTGAAGTATCTCACGGTCTCCAATGGCGACATGCAGATCCTGTAACTCAAGCATAGACGGGTCTCTCGTTAAGATATCATTCTCCAGGCAATTTGATGTTTGCCGGAACACCCTGCTGCGCGAATAAAGTCACTTTCCAGTCAGGCTTAGAAAATATCCACGATATTTATTCTATCCGGATAAAAAGAAGATCTATTAAGCCGGATTTTTGCAAGGCCCGGTCACTCATATGAGTTGCTTTCCAGCATCAGCGCCTGGCATACATTCAAAGACACTGGTTATCTTGAGAATCAGAAGTGACTTTGCTGGGAGGTTCGGTTTTTTCTCATGAAGCATCTCGACCATATGGGCATGTTCCGCGCCGGAGGTCTTTACGGTAACATCTCCCTTGATCTGATAACACCCCTTTGCTCCCGCCCCATACAGGTAGAGAGCGGCTTTAGGATTTTCAAGAACATTTTTCAGACTTTTGTGCATGAAATTATCTCCAATCCATATCGTCTCAGGATCAATGAGGAAGACTGACCCCATAGGAACTACGTTTGGAACGCCATCTTTTGAGGCGGTTGCGAGCGGAAATACTTTCAGTGCATTGAATGCATCAACCATATCCGGGGTGAGTTCTGGCATAGTAGTACAAAGATATGCCCATGATCTCATTAATCTTCGGATATGAAATGCATAATATCAGGGCTTATCTGCGGGCGACTCATCTATGCACTGCCGAGAAAGGAGAACCAGGGGTTTATCATAATTCAGAGTCAGGGAATATGATTCTGACCTGCGCCCCTCCATCATTTGAAAAACTGGCTGTTCCTGATATTTGCATAGCGAGGTTTTCTACCATGGCAAGCCCGGCACTTGCAGCTTGGCCCCTGGTGACTTCTTCAGGAAGTCCTTTTCCGGAGTCCCTGATCTGAAGGATGAACAAATCTTCTTCCTTGCTAAATGAGAGGTCTATCCTCCCGGATTCGCCAGGAGAGAAAGCATGGGTAGTGCTATTAATAAGTAATTCGGTCGCGATGATGCCAATCGGAATTCCTGCAGAGATACCCAGCCCCCAGTCTCCATCGCACGATAACGAGAAGGTCACCTGCCCCAGATTATCTGCATACTCTTCAATGATTGTTGCCTGGATTACATTCAGATATGCACAAACTGGTACCTTATCTGATCCAGATACTGCGGTAATTTTCTGATAAAAAGATGATACTGCAGAAATAAAAGCCCTTTCCTCTCTGTACGCTGCTTTTGCCTCGCCTTGTGCCTGCATACCCTTTATCTTCATCACATTCTCAAGGGTCTGAAGATCATTCCTAAACCTGGAAAACAGGTCTCTGATAATTTCGGGACGAGCCTCAGTTTTTTGACTTTCCAGATCATGTGTCCTTGCTGGTAATGGCACTAGTGACCAGGTGATTCCTTGTTGTCCGGATACCTCAAATAACCGTGCAGAAAGGAGAATACTGATGTTCCCTACTGGAGTCAGAATATCTGTCTCTCTTCCTTCATATACACCGCTATGCTCCAAAACCTGCTCGATAGCGATGATATCATTCAATGAGGTCTGGAGTCCCACTGCTGACAGTGATAAACCGGTGACTTCCTCAGCATCACCCCTGCCGATAAGTTTTAAAAAAACCTCATTCACCTTAAGGATCCGCCGATCTCCTTTACTGGTGATGATCAGGGGCACTGGAGAAGTAGCGCATGCCACCTGGAAGAGATCATATGTTGGTTCAGCCAGGGTTTTTTCATCATCTGCTGGTGAGGCGGTAAGAATTACACTTCCATCTGAACCACTGAATGCAAAGAAACGAATCAATATCTGCATCTTGGCACCGCTTACATGCATTCCTAAAAATCTGGCACTGCTCCCGCCACCACCCATCGTATGAATGCGTTGCCGAACATCCTCAAACCGGTTCCTTTCACCAGGCATAAGCAGAGTGGAGAATGCGCTGCCAGTCACCAGGTCCTTGCGGTATCCAAGAATTCTCATTACAGATGGAGTTATGTACCGAACCGTTCCATCCCATCCGATAAATGCGACGATGTCACCGGTATGATCCAGCATTCGCTGCCAAAGGTCATCAGGGAATTGATTTATTGCATCGGATGCATCCACTCCAGAGGTCTGCATTCTGAGAAGGTAACCCTCAATGGCAGTAAGATTCAAAGGATCGGCAAAAATTCCCCGTCCGATAAGAATCCCTTCTACCGGGATTCGATCTTTGGTGAGGATCTCAAAAGGAACTGCAAATGATCCTCTTCTGGTGATACTATCCTGAATCAACCGTCTGACCTCTTCACGACCAGCTGGATGAATCAGATCCGGGAGGTTAATAAGTCCGGTTTGAACGAGTTCAGCCTCATTATAACCGGTGACCCGTATGGATCCCTCGTCCACATACTCAAACCCAAGTGCCGCATCAGCCCGACACCTGAAGGCCATTCCTGAGATTTTTGCATCGTGATAGTTCATAATATCATTCAGAAGTCTTACCTTCCGGTAGCAAGCACTATACAGAGAGATGGGGAAGAGAGAAGGTAAAGTCTTATGGATCTGATCCTGATGAAATGCCAGCCTGATTCAGATATCGGAACCAGAGGATTGGGAGTATGACAGAAACTTCAGGTCAAAAGATGCTCCTCCCGATCCTCTCATTTATTGTTCTGGTCATTATGGCAGGAGAAGCGATGCTAACTGCTGCATTACCAATGATGAACAACGAATTTGATGTCCCAGGGGTTTTTGAATCATGGATTCTTCCGATGGTCCTTTTAGTAGGCGCAGCTGCAGCTCCGTTCATTGGGACCGCAGGGGATCAATATGGGAGACGCAAACTTCTTCTTATGTGTCTTTTTATCTATTTTATAGGTCTGATATGTGGATACATGGCGCAGAATATCTGGATCCTGCTATTCTCACGAGCTATGCAGGGGATAGGTCTTGGATCGTTTCCCCTAGCATACGCGTTGGTCAGGGATCAACTTCCTCATCGTGAGGCAGATGTTGGCATTGGACTTATAAGCGCTATGTATGGGGGAGGGATGTTCATCGGGGTGATCATCGGTTCATTCCTCATCGAAGCCTTCTCATGGCGGATGACCTATCTCGCACTCGTTCCGGTTACGGTCATTCTGATCCTCCTGACCATTATTTTCATCCATGATACCCGGATAGTATCAACTCTTGCTGAATCTATCCCGACTCATCTTGACTGGTTTGGATTCATCACCCTTCTTTCCGCCCTGTTCCTCGGTCTTGTCACAATCTCTCTCGGGGAGACTGAATCATCCGGATTTATCCTCCGGGGGTTATCGGGAGGGGGCGCTATCATTGCAGGAATTCTATTTATACGGACAGAACTCAGGGTTCCAAGACCCCTGGTTGATCTTCACCTGGCTGCTAAAAGACCAGTCCTCCTTCTGATTGGGGTAGGAACCCTTACAATTCTGGCATTTCTTATGCTCCTGCAGGAGATGCCGTTTCTGATTCAATCTGGCACCGGTCTTGGGCTGACCCCTGCATCAGTAGGTCTCATTCTCATGCCTGGAACCCTCTGTGATATGATGGCCGGACCTCTTACTGGCAGACTGGTGGCAAGTCGGGGTGTCCGTATTCCCTGTGTTGTAGGTTCTCTCCTTCTGGTCGGGGCAATGCTTATTCTTCTCTCTGGAACCCTTTCGTTTCTTACTCTCATTATCGCATGGATGATCTTTTCTGCAGGGATGTCCACTACCTCAACATCCTGCATGATAGCAATCATAGATTACGTACCTGCGTCGAGAACTGCAGAAGCAACTGGTCTGATGCAGAGTGTACAGACCATCGGAGGGATGGTTGGTCCGGTGCTTACCGGACTGATTCTTGCCAGCTCATCGGTCCCATATCTTAAGAATGGATCAGTATGGATGATGCCAGCTCCGATCACCTTTATGAATGTGCATGGAGTAGTTCTTTTATTTAGTATTATCACTCTTTTCTGCTCACTCTGCCTAAAATCCGGAGGGCAGGAAAATGGTTTTAATAGGGAGGATACGTTGAACCGGAAGGGAGTATTCTGAGTTATAGCGTAAATATGACTGGAACTGAAGAGAAACTCTGCCCATTTGATAAGAAGGAATGTATCAGAATTCGGTGCGCCATATGGGCAGTAGATGAAGCTAACTGTTCGCTGGCCCTTATTTCCAGATCACTCCCTCATCAGGGTGGGCAGATG
>JAZDKH010000324.1:0-3670 GCA_043803325.1 Methanobacteriota archaeon
CAAGGGGTCCGTGTCGTTGCTGTTCCAGACTCTCGGCGAGAGTTTAATGCCTATCTTCCGGGATCTCTTGAAGAACCACCTCATCCCGCTCATCAACCGAACGCAAGAGTGGGTCGAGAAGATGGGCGGTATCAGGGGGATCATCGGGAAAGGTGGGATGTCAGCCACGGTCAGAGATCAACTCCGTGGCCGCGGTGTATACTTCGCCTTCACCGGTGGATGTGCCAACCTCGCTGCTGCCAGAATGCAGCTCGATGGAGGTTTCTATGAAGACCTCGGGATGGCTGAGGCGGTATGGCATATCAGACTCGATCACCTCCCTCTTGTTGTGGCGATGGATTCGCACGGGGGAGATCTCTTTGCAGAGGTAGAACGACATGCACATGAAGTATTTCAGCGTGCATATCCAACGAGTACGGGAACCAGACGATGAAACTTGAGATTGATGAATCCCGGTGCAAGGGATGCAATCTCTGCACCATGGTCTGCCCGTACCGGATATATCAGGTCGGGAAAGAACCAAATCGCCGCGGAATATATGTTCCAGATCTAGATCGGCCTGAGCGATGCCCCAACAATCGTCTTCAGCAGATGTATGGGCGAAGGCTATGCGGGGTCTGCGCTCTGATATGCCCGGATCAGGCGATCCGGTGGGAGAAAGAGAAACCCTATGAACCGCAGAAAGTGGTGATCGAATATTGACCCGAACTGAGTTCATGCAAGGGAACGTAGCCTGTGCAGAGGGAGCTCTTGCTGCAGGCTGTAATTTTTTTGCCGGATATCCTATCACTCCTTCAACTGAAGTTGCAGAGCACATGGCAGCAAAACTGCCAAAGTGCAATGGTTGTTTCATTCAGATGGAGGATGAGATCGCGAGTATGGCTGCTATCATCGGAGCGGCATGGACCGGTGCCAGATCCATGACTGCTACCTCAGGACCTGGATTTTCTCTCATGATGGAGAATATCGGGTATGCGATCATGACCGAGACACCGTGTGTCCTTGTCAATGTCCAGCGAGGCGGTCCATCCACCGGACAACCAACGATGGCAGCGCAAGGAGATATGATGCAGGTCAGATTCGGTTCCCACGGAGACTTCAGTATCATAGCCCTTTGTCCATCAAGTGTTCAGGAATGTTTTGAACTGACTGCTGCTGCCTTCAATCTGGCAGACCAGTTCAGATGCCCGGTATTTGTGATGGCTGACGAAGTAATTGGTCACATGCGGGAGAGAATTGATATCCCGGATAGCGTCTTAATTACCAGGACAAAACCACTCAAAACTAATATGCTCCCTTTTGCTCCAGAAGAAGATCTCATCCCCGGGTTTGCAGCATTTGGTACAGGACGCAAGATCCCGGTCACTGGCCTGACACATAATGAGAAAGGATACCCTGACTCAACTCATCCTGCCAGGCACGAAGCATTAGTGCGTCGTCTTGTTGATAAAGTTGAAAATGCCAGGCATGCCATTGCAGACTATGAGATCGTCAATGAAGATGCCCAATACATTTTCGTTTGTTATGGTGCTCCGGTCAGAACCGTGCAGGAAGTAGTACTCAAAACTAACCTCCCTGATACCGGATATCTGAAACTGAAGATGGTCTGGCCGTTTCCTGAAGAACTCCTTTCCCGGTTCCCCAATGCCCGGGCATTTATCGTGCCTGAGATGAATCTGGGTATGATATCACGGGAGATCGAACGATATGTGCGCATCCCGGTCATCTCTGCGGGGAAGATCGGCGGCGATCTCCACACTCCAAATGAATTGATAGATATTGTGGAAAGTATTCGCACCAGAGGTGAGTGATGAGAGACGACTGGCTCAGGGCTGATCGTCTTCCGCACATCTACTGCGCCGGCTGCGGGAATGGCACGATCATGAACTGTGTGCTCGAGGCGGTTACCCAGATCGGGTGGAATATGGATGATACGGTCTTTGTATCAGGGATAGGCTGCTCGTCACGGGCTCCGGGATATATCAGAACCGATTCCCTCCACACTACTCATGGGAGAGCCCTTGCCTTTGCAACCGGAGTGAAGATGGCTAACCCGAAGCTCCACGTAGTGGTCTTCACCGGGGACGGGGATCTCTCAGCAATCGGAGGTAACCATTTTATCCATGCATGCCGGCGAAATATTGACCTCACCGTCGTCTGTATGAACAATTTCATCTACGGTATGACTGGTGGACAGGGTAGCCCGACAACACCCATAGGAAAGACCTCGACCACGACCCCGTATGGTGCTGAAGAGACTCCGTTTGATCTCGCAGAACTGGCGGTTGCAGCAGGTGCTAACTATGTATCACGGTGGACCTCATATCATGTCACCGAGCTGACTAAAGCAGTTCTTATCGGACTAGAAACTCCTGGCCTCTCTTTCATCGAAGTCAGATGTCAGTGCCCTACCTCGTATGGCAGACGCAATAAGTATCGTCAGCCAGGGGATTTTGTCACGTATCTTCGGGAAAATGCAATCCTGAAAGAGCGATGGGATCGAACCACCGTGCCAGGAGCAGAACTCCCCCCAGAGGGATTTCTTGTCGGAGAATTTGTCAGGCGAGCAAAACCGGTAATGGGGGCGTTCGATGAGGCATGAGGTCAGGTTCTCCGGGTTCGGAGGTCAGGGCATCATCCTGAGCGCGGTCATCCTCGGCAGAGCGGCCGCCCTGTATGACAAACGGTATGCAGTTCAGACCCAGGTCTATGGACCTGAAGCCAGGGGTGGTGCTTCTATGAGCCAGGTTATCATTGATGATGATCCCATCCTCTTTCCCAAGGTGAAGACACCTGATCTCTTCGTCATCATGAGTCAGGAAGGATTTGAGAAGTACGGAAAGAATGCAGGAGAAGATGCGACAATGCTGATCGATTCAACTCTCGTTCATGACCGCCCTTCCTGCCGTTGCATCGAAGTTCCTGCAACCCTTGAAGCAAAGAAGCAGCTCGGCAGGGATATTGTTGCAAATATCATCATGCTTGGCAGCCTCGTCATTGCGTCTGAAGTTGTTTCAACCGAGGCTCTTGAGAAGGCTATTCTTGCAAGTGTTCCAAAAGGGACTGAGGATTTAAATCTTAAAGCGATGCGACTCGGATTTGAGCTCGGACAACCCGCTACAGGAGAGCGAATACAAGAATGAAGTTACTCGAATTTGAAGCAAAAGAGATCCTGAAAAATGCCGGGATTCCGATCCCAAAAGGGATTTTGATACGAGCTGGTGATGATCCGGTGGCTGCAGCAGCACAGATTGGAGAGCAGGTAGTCGTCAAAGCACAGGTAGATGTAGGTGGCAGAGGAAAAGCAGGAGGCATCCTCATGGCTGATGCAGCAACGGTGCAGAAGACAACAGATACCCTCCTTGAATCCTCTATTAAAGGTGTGCCGGTTCATGCGGTCCTGATTGAAGAACGGATTACAATAGAACATGAATATTATCTCTCAATCTCCATCGATCGCTCTTCTGGTTCACCTCTCATCCTCTTCACCGCAAGCGGCGGAGTAGATATCGAAGAGGTAGCAAAGAACAATCCAGATGCAATCCGCCGCGCAATTATTCATCCTCTCCTCACAGATATCCCCGGGTATACCATCCGATACCTTCTGAACGGTGCTCCAAAAGAGATGGGACCGATAATAAACCGATTATATCAGGTCTTCAGATCCCGC
>JAZDKH010000325.1:0-20285 GCA_043803325.1 Methanobacteriota archaeon
GGGGAAGATGTCACGGGATAATCCTGATGGAGTCATCTCTGGATTATGATGGAGACATTATCCGCCTTCTCAAAACCGGATGCCTGGATCAGGTATCATCTGCAACAATCGGTTCCATTGACGGTGAACAGATAATGCTGGTCTGGCGGGATACCCCCCCGATCTATGAGGAGATATCTCCACTGGTCCAGTACCTGGGTTCTGATCAGTGGAAAGGAGCAGGTAATTACCCTGCAGGATACACATCAGAAGGAGTCGGAACCAAAAAATCCCTGATACCTGCAAATTCCCAGATAGATGGAATTCAATTAGAAACATCGAAAAGCACCCAGGCGTGAGTTTATGAGAGGGATTGAATTTATTGAGTACACCCGATATGGGACCGGCATCGTCACCACCGATGAGAGGAGAGGAGTCAGCCAGCCTGATATCGAAGAGCCACCAACAGGAGATCTCATTGTGCTGCCAGAACCAGATCGGGAGACAGCGTCAGAACTCGATCTCTCCGAGGCAATTGAGCTCAGAGAGAGCATCAGGGAGTATACAGAGGAACCACTGACACTCCCGGAGCTCTCATATCTTCTCTGGTGTACGGCTGGTATCAAATGGGCGATTCCTGGTGAAGCAATCAGAACAGTCCCCTCAGCCGGGTGCTGCCATGCCATCGACACCTATCTGGCGATATCCAACATCACGGGAGTAAAGAACGGATTATACCGATATATAGCAGTAGACCATGCTCTCGAGATACTCCCCGCCTATCCTGAAGTGGTGGATGATCTGTTCAGAGCCTGCTTTGAACAGCCGTGGGTGAAGAAAGCCGCGGTTGTCTTCCTTTGGGTAGCAGAAGCGTACCGGATGACCTGGAAATATGGAGATAGGGGGTATCGGAACCTCTTCCTGGATGCTGGCCATATCTGTCAGAACCTGTATCTTTCAGTCCAGCCGATCAACTGCGGATGCTGCGCCATTGGGGCTTTTTTGGATCAGGAGATCAATGATATGCTCTCCCTTGACGGATGTGAGCGGTTTGTCCTGTACCTCGCAACGGTAGGTAAAACCAAACCGTATGAAGATCAGGATGCATCTCCACCAGATGATACATAAAAGACGGGAATCAGAAAACCGGATTAATATCCGGTAACTACCTCTTCTGAAGGAAGAGACTGCACTACGTCGGATCTGAACTTCTCAAATCCGATGTCATCCAGTTGATCAGGGAGGAGAATATCACCCCAGGCTCGACGGTATATCCATTCAATCACTTTATCAACACAGAGATGTACTGCCTCTGGACTCTTCACGGTGACAAAATGATGGCCGAGCTTTGGATGACGCCCCCGTTTTCCCCCCACCGTAATATGGTAAGCCGGGGGATCAGACTTGATAATGTGGAATGGGCAACTGTTGATACACATCCCACATTGAACACACATATCATCATCGAGTTTTATCACACCATTTCTAATAACAATGGCCTGTTCTTTACAGTACTGGACACAGGTACCGCAGCCAGTGCAGGTTCCCGGTATCCGGTACGGCCTGACAACGCCGGTAATCCCAATCTCATTGAGCCGTTCACTGACACAGGAGTTAGGACAGGCTGAAATGGCAATTCTGGCTTTAACGGGGAGATCCCTGCCAAAGTGCTTCTCATCCATGGACAGAGCCAGGGATATTGAGTCGACCTGGGCATATTTACATCGGTCAGTCCCTGGGCAAGCGGTCACATTTACAATCTCGTGCTTCTCAGCCCCGAGAGGAGTCCCGTTCTCCTCAAGTTCTCTCACCACATCTTCCATATCAGCAGGAATAACATGAATGAGTTCAGCAGTCTGCCTGGTTGTAAGATGGAGACCGGCATGATATTTCTCTGCGATACGACAAATTCCAGCCATACGTTCAGGAGTAATGATTCCGGCGGGGATTCGAATACGGATGGTACAAAAAGACCCATCCAGTTCATTGATGATTCCTCCCTTTTCATGGAGGGCCCATTTTCGCATGCTTGTAGTATATGGAGGGATGAGCCATGAACCTACCGGGAATTATTGTGAAACCACCTGATATAATCACGAAACGCTATCACGATTTACGTCACAACCATTCTGATTCAAGCCTGCTCAGGAGATATCCCATTGGGGGACCGTTATGAGGTCCATCCGTTATTACCTTGAGCATATAGGGAGAAGAGCCTGGATTCGGGATTTTTTCCTGGTCCGGACCGAGCCTCTTGAAACCCCGGATTACTTCAGAGACATCCCCCATCTGACTGGCAGAGGATGCACTCACTGTTACCTCTGTATGACTGCCTGTCCTTCCCCGGGAGCAATCGTGGTCATTAAGGAGGGGATGCCAGCAAAGTGGATCCCCCGGATATCCCCCGGTCATTGCATCAGATGCGGGATGTGTGTTGAGGTCTGCCCGGAACTGGTTCTGGACTGCGGGAGAGTATACCGGATGACCTGCAGGAGTGAGACCTTTCTGACAGTGACCAATCACATCCAGGTAAATCCGATCACCTGCATGGGATGTGGCACCTGTGTCGTCGGATGTCCGATAAACAAGCGGATAGATTATCATCTGGCAGGAAAAGGGACATCATCCTCTGACGAGGTGATCATCAGGATCGAGAACGGCATATGCACTGTCCTCCATGAAGAGAAGTGTACCGGATGTAAAACCTGCGAAGAACAGTGTCCGAATGGGGCGATCCGGATAGCACGCGAGATGCAGGCCGGCCAGATGGTGTATGAAGAATAATGTGATCAGGGAGAACTTCCTAAATTGACGAAAACACTCAAACGGGGTTTCAACAACGTCCTGCAGGAGAGGAAAGACAGGGAATCATTAGACAGGCTTAATTAAAACAATCATATATCCTCTTAATTATTAACCACATACGTAATTTATTGCCGCATCACCCCTGTCAATGGCCCATACCGAAGAGATCACGCACTCATAAGAGCAATCTCCCGGTATGTTTTATCCCCTTTCAAGAGGAAGAATATCCTATATCTCAGTGCGTGGGTACATAGTAATGAAAGTACTTATCTTTGATACCGAATCGACCGGGCTGCCAGTTGAGGAGAAGGATCCGTTTCACTATCCTGAGTATTGGCCCCGGCTTGTGCAGCTGGCATGGATACTCGCTGATGATGAAGAGATTCTGGAGGAGCAGAGTTTTATCATCTCGCCGGAAGGATTTACGATCCCAAGATCAGCGACCGAGGTTCATGGAATAACCAATGAACAGGCGAAAGAAGAAGGGAGACCACTGCTGGAGGTCCTCGCCCTGTTCTCAGAGGCACTCGGTAAGGCAGAAGTCATCGTTGGTCACAATGTGGCTTTTAATCGGAGTGTGGTGACGTCTGAGTATGCACGGACAAAACAGAATGCCCCCATCCTCGGTCTTCCCTACCACTGTACCATGAAGTCAACAACCGATCTTTGTAAGATACCATTGAAAGTGAGAGGAAGAGGGTTTAAACAACCATCGCTCTCTGAACTTCATTCATATCTCTTCGAAGAGTCACTTGATGAGGCGCAACATGCTCCGGCTGATGTCCGGGCCTGCTCCAAGTGTTATTTCGAACTGAAAAAACAAGGGTTATTTCAGGAGCTGCGAACCAAACCAGATGGCAAAGAGGGGAAGTATAAGAAAAAGTTCGGAAATCCACGATATTAAATGCTAATCGATCGAATATCACAATCTGTGAACCCGGATACCGGAACATTCAACAAATCGGATACATCCCTCCAAAAGTAGCGTACGGCGGGTTTCTGTATGTTCATGTGCATACTATGATTGATATCCTGCAACCAATCCAATCCACCTTTTTTATATACTAAATCACCCATAACAAGAATATCCCCATAATATGCCAGTATTCCATCATGGTAATCTCGTTTTGACCATTATTTCAAAAAATATCCGAAATAGACCAGATCACGAGAGAAAGGCATTTCAGCATTTTTTATCTCATGGTTGGATTCTCACGTTGATATCAATGAAAAAGGACAGAACGTATGAACATGATTGACAAATCCAAAGCAACTTTATTCCTCCTCATTACCATCCTCATCCTGACCGGATACTGCCAGGGTTCCAGTCTCCACCATGACGGCCAGATATCCACTGAAACACCAGCAGGATCTCTTCATGATATGAATCCCCCAGTGGGAAGGAACTCGACATTCCCTTCACAACTATCACTTCAGGTGCTCCCCCAGACAGCAAAGGAAAGGATTATTGTAAGATATAAAACTGATGTTATCAAGCCTGGTCCTGTTCTCACCGAAGTGATGAACTCGATGAACCAGAAGGTAGGTAGTTCTGTTATCACTGATTTCTCCCCGATGGGCATCCCGGGAATGCAGATAATCAGACCTGATAACCGTACGATAGAAGATACCATCCGTCAGTATACAAATAATTCTCTGGTTCTCTATGCTGAACCAGACCATGTAATTGCCCTTTCCCCTTCAGAACAACCAGAATCCGTTAATAACTATTCCATCAGCAGCAAGAATACCCAATCTACGAATCCTAACGATCCCGATTATTCTCTGCTCTGGGGTCTGTATAATACCGGTCAGGCACCTTTTTATGGAACTGCAGGTTCAGATATCAGTGCCGCTGATGCATGGAGCACGACTACCGGATCGTCATCGGTCATCGTCGCGGTGGTGGACACCGGTGTCGATTATACCCATGAGGACTTATCATCAAACATCTGGACCAACTCAGGAGAGATCGCAGGAAATAATAAAGACGATGATGGGAACGGATACGTGGATGACATCAGGGGATGGAACTTTGTTGATGATTCTAATGATCCGATGGATGATAATGGCCATGGAACTCACTGCGCCGGAACAATTGCAGCGGTGGGAAATAATAATATTGGTGTGACCGGAGTGTGTTGGCATGCTCAAATCATGCCGCTAAAATTCCTCGACTCTTCTGGGAGCGGATACACATCAGATGCAATATCAGCCATCCTGTACGCAGATCAGAAAGGAGCACATATTTTCTCAAACTCCTGGGGCGGTACTGAGTATTCCCGTGCTCTGAAAGAGGCGATTGACGCTTCGTCTGCAGTGGTCGTCTGTGCGGCAGGCAACGAGGAGGAAAATAGTGACATATCACCAGTCTACCCTGCAGCCTATACCAGTTCGAACATCATCTCCGTAGCTGCAACTGGTTATACCGACAATCTCGCATCCTTCTCCAATTATGGGGCGACTTCAGTTGATATTGCAGCGCCTGGGGTGAAGATCCTTAGTACGTATCCGGAGAATACATACGCGTACCTGTCAGGGACATCAATGGCAACTCCTCATGTTGCCGGAGTGGCGGGCCTTATCCTGGCGAAAAATTCTGAATTGGCATCTTCCCAGGTAAAATCACAAATCCTGGAGTCTGCTGATGTACTTACAGGCTTGAGTGGAAAGATGGTAAGTGGGGGGAGGCTGAACGCAGCAGGAGCAGTTAGATCATCATCCAATACTAATGTGACGTCACCGAATTCAACAGAAGCAGGCGGGTCATCAGGCCTTCAAGCTTCATTTACTGCTGCACCACGCCAGGGAAAGGCCCCGTTAATCGTACAATTCCTTGAATCTTCATCAGGAGGAAAGAACTCATGGAGATGGAAGTTTGGTGACGGGGAGGTGTCATTTGTGAGAAATCCCCGGCACATATATCAGAACAGCGGGACGTATCAGGTGACCCTGACCGTTTCTGATGGGAATAATAGCAGTACCGGGATTAAAACCGGGTTTATCACCGTACGTTGACCCAAATAATCCGCATTTTTCTTGATCAAAATACCTGGAAAAATTATTGAAGATATGCGGAAGAGATGGTTAAGAATTCTTTATCTGCTATCCGTCATATTTGGATTATGGATTCTTCAAATAGTTTCCTCTGCTTTTCAATACCAAAACCGTACGTAAGCCGATTAATGTTAGGAATATTCATTCTGATCCTGATTCTGAACAATTTTATACCGATCTGCGGAGCAGAAAAGACTGCGGTGGATTATAATGATATAGGAGAATCATGGTATCTGGAGGGAAATTATGATGCAGCCATATCTGCATATCTGAAAGCCACTACATTAAATCGCTATTATGCTGAAGCCTGGAATAACCTCGGACTCGCGTATAACCAGAAAGATCAAAATATTGAGGCGATTTCTGCATTTAAATGGGCAGTTTTAATCAACCCCAGGTACACTGAAGCATGGAATAATCTTGGGGATATATATACGAAGATGGGCAGGTCTGATGATGCGAGGGAGGCATATCAGAAGGCAGGATCTTTTAATAGCAATAACCAACAGAATCAGTTCCCCCCACCTGCCCCTCAATGGAATCAACCATCGTTTATGAGTAATAACCAGGGAGTAAATAATCATAATCAGCCTCCAGAAGCCCCCTTAGTATCTTTTCCATCACAAGGCAACAAAAAACCAGGGCAGTTCCCGGAAAGATATTACTCATACCGATATTAAATAAATATGGACCGCGATTTTTATATATAAGTACTTTCAGTTTTCCCGACCCAGAACATTGTATAGTATTCAATACAAAAGATCACGGTGTTTTTTAAGCAATCAATATCATCACCTCCATTATCAGATGACCGGTACAAATGGGTAGCCCTGACTGTTGCCAGTCTGGGAACCATGGTTGGTATCCTCAACGCCAGTACGCTGATTATTGCCTTACCAACGATGATGGTCGGCCTGAACACCACCCTCGTGAATGTGACCTGGGTGCTGATCGTATATATGCTCTTTATGACGATTTTGGCCCCAGCATGTGGTCGTCTGGCAGATATGTATGGACGGAGGAATATCTACATCTTCGGCCTCGGTATCTTTACCTTCGCCTCCCTGCTCTGCGGGATTGCGGCTGATGTCACCCAGTTGATTGGGTTCCGGGTAATTCAGGCTATCGGAGGGGCGATCATCGTCTCGAACGGAACTATCATTGTTGCGGATGCGTTTCCCAGGCATGAGCTCGGGAGAGCGATGGGGATCCTCTCGATGATTATGGCAGGAACTTTCGTACTTGGTCCGATAATTGGAGGATTTCTGACCATGATAAGTTGGCGCCTGAACTTTTTCCTGAACATTCCTATCGGTCTATATGCCGGATATTATGCTTGGAAACAGCTGAAAGAAGTTCATGAGTTCTCAGGAAAAGAACCATTTGATCTGGTAGGAATGATCCTCTTTGCCATCGCGTTCATCACGCTGACAGTTTATGGAAGTGCTGGTATTCTCATTGGCCTTTTAGATCCGATGATGCTTGCAATGCTGATCATCGGCCTGGTCTCTCTGGGAGCGTTCATCAGGCAGGAACTGAATTATCCTTATCCAATGATCGATCTCTCTCTCTTCAGACGTAGAATATTTTTATTTGGCCAGATGAGTGCCTTTATCAATGCCGTAGCGAGAGGAGCCGTGATGATGCTCCTCATCCTCTTCTTCCAGGGACTCCGTGGGTATGATCCGCTTATTGCCAGTATTCTTATTGCTCCTCTCGCAATCGGACTGGTAATCACCGGACCAATCGGGGGGAGTCTTTCAGACCGGTACGGATCACGCTCAATAACAACACTTGGGCTTGGTATCTCACTTATCGGGCTCGTTGGTCTGGCTTTGATGCAATATGATACCCCATACTGGCTAATCGCTATCTGGATGTTTATCAATGGATTTGGATCCGGACTCTTCCAACCGCCGAACACCAGTGCAATTATGATGTCAGTTCCTACCGAGCGTGGGGGGGCAGCATCATCAATGCGGGCATTTTTCATGAATACCGGGATGGTCATCTCGATGACTATCGCTCTTCCACTCTTAGTCAGCACAATTCCTCTTGATCAGATGATGAATATGTTTGTTGTTGGGGGGATGCATCAACCAATTAATGTCCAAATAGCATTCACTCATGGGATTACCTTCGCGTTCTGGATCTCATCGATCATTACGATTCTGGCAATCATCGTATCGGCCATGAGAGGTACCGGTGATACCGAACATCCGATTTCGTCATAATATCCCCTCAAATAGCGATTTAGGAGTAATTTAAATGAGTTAGACAGCCTTTTTCATTGAGATCTATTTGCGAACCTCAGCGGTAGTGTAGTCACCGACCCCGATTATGATCAATTCTACTTCAAGCGTGTTGATCACTGCCCGGTGTGTAGTGTGATCCGCATACGGAGCCACAAAGATAAATGCTGCTTTCATTGTCATAGTTCCAGGTTAATACAGGGAGAGGAGGGGTATAATATATCCTATCATCTCCATACCCGGAAAGTAACCAGACTCTGACCAAGAAAATTAAGGAAAAATGCCACTCCGGTGGCAATTATTTTTGCATACAGGTAATTAAGGGACCATTCTTCTACGCATAATGAGATAATACAGAGATTCAGAAACAGGCTTCCTGCAGCGATACAGAGAAATGTCGACGCTTGCTTCAGATACTCATTACTTCCATTTTTATAGTTGAACGATTTATTGAGTCCATAACTGAGCACGCTGCTGATACAGTACGAGAACCCAGCTGATACCAGGTACCAGATACTTAGAAGATCAGTGAGTACCCATAAGAGAAAGATATCGGTGCAGGTAGTGATACACCCGATGAAAAGAAATCCTTTGAGGGGATCTATCAGGGCACGTTGAAAAGCATTTACTAACATAATCAATTAAAGCACGAATTCCGCCACCAGAGTCTAAAGACTGATAACGCCATAGCATACATATCTGAACTTTTTACGGTTGTTCCAAGCCCTTCAGTCCATGATACCGGAATTTCAAGAATATTATACCCTTTTCTCTGACAATAGACAAGCACTTCAGTATCCCAGAACCAGTGGGTATCCTGGACAAACGGAAGTAGAGAGATCAATCTTTTCCGATTAAACGCTTTAAAACCACATTGATGATCCTGAACCATGCTCCCGAGAGCGAACCGGACGAGTTGATTATATCCCCTGCTCTTGATCTCACGATTCCCACTCCGGATAATTCTGCTCTCTGGAAGCAGTCTTGACCCGATAACCACATCATATCCATCCATAACCGATTGGATTAACTGCGGAAGATAATGCATATCTGTGGCAAGATCTACATCAAAATAACAGAGGATTTCCCCAGATGCTACCATGGCTGCACACCTCAGGGCTGAGCCCCTACCGAGGCGATTGTTCCGATGGAGAACATGAACACGTTCATCCCGGATTGCCCACTCTGTGGCGAGTTCATAAGACCCATCAGTGCTAGCATCCTCTGCGATGATCAGTTCAAACGAACTGGTGATATCCTCAAGGGTAGCCAGAGCAGTCGGAATCGCAAGAGATAATGAAGACTGGTCATTGTGCACAGGTATTACCGCAGACACTGTTCGTTTGAGCATACTATTTTTCCCAGATATTCGTATGATACGAATGGTGGGGGCGATTCATGTATGAAGAACACCGATGCCTCCGGTTGAATCAGACAACAGAATAGTTGTATATATCACGTGGCCGTCATGATTATGAAGACTGAACCATTCAGTTGTCTCTTTCTACCATTCAGATATATGAATCTTAAATAGCAGGCCAGAAATACCCCTCTCCTATCTCTGGATAATCGAATCATCCGTCATTCTGATTCAGTCTAATTTCGGGAAGAACAATGAAGATAAAGACAATTATACACAAATATCAGGCCGAATGGTGTCTTCTGGGAATCCTTATCGTTGCGGCAATATTATTCTTCGCTAATCTGGGAAAAGAAGGATATTCAAACTCCTACTATGCAGCAGCAGTAAAAAGTATGCTGACAAACCCAGGAATTATCCTGTTCAACTCTTTTGATCCGGTTGGGTTTGTAACCATTGACAAACCCCCGGTCAGTCTGTGGATTCAGACGCTCAGTGCTTCGGTGTTTGGATTTTCTGGTTTCTCACTCATTCTTCCCCAGGCAATCGCAGGAATCTGTTCAGTATATCTGATATATCGGTTGGTTGCACGATCATGGGGGAAACCTGCTGGACTCATTGCTGCTGCAACACTGACCATTACCCCGATATTTGTTGCAGTGGTCAGGACAAACAACATGGACGGCCTTCTCGTATTCGTGCTCCTCGCTGCAGTATTTATGGCCCTCAACGCATGGAAATTCGGATCACCGTGGTATCTTTTCGGTGCAATGATCCTCATCGGAATTGGATTTAATATCAAGATGATCCAGGCACTTGTGGTTTTACCTGCCTGTTTCGGGATATATCTACTCAATGACCAGATATCATGGAGAAAAAAGATCCTTCATCTCGCAGCTGCTTCAGCTTTAGTACTGGTGGTTTCAACTTCATGGGCGGTGATGATGGATCTCACTCCGAGCGATGAAAGGCCCTATATCGGGAGTAGTTCAGGAAATTCGGAGATGGATCTCATATTTGGCTATAACGGGTTGAATAGAATTTTGGGAGGATTCGGTCAATTTGGAAATCATAATTTTAAAGGGAATACATCATTTCCGGGTAATTTCCCACAAGGAGCAGATGCTTTAGCCCCATCGTTAATGAACGGGTATCCCACAGGACCGTCCCCAATTGGTGATAACACAACCCCGGGACATCCTCAGCCAGGGATGAATCCAGGTGATCAACCAGGGGGAAGGTCAGGAATAAATGACGGTGGAGAACCAGGATTATTCCGGATGGGAGATTCAGGGATGTCAGGACAGATCAGTTGGCTTCTTCCCTTCGCCCTGATCGGTCTTTTAGCCTGGATTTCACGTCCCTCTCTTACAACCCTCAAACATCTGAATGAGCGGGCAATTCTAACCATTGCACTGGTTCTCTGGCTGATTCCCGAAATTCTATACTTCAGTTTTACGAGTGGTTTTTACCATACATACTATGTGGTCATGGTGGCAGTTCCTCTCTCCGGATTGGTTGGAATCAGTATCATATCCCTGTATGAGGCATATCAAACTAACCAGAGAAAAGGTTGGATTCTTATCGCTGCTATTTTGATAACCGGGATTATTCAATGGCAGTTCCTCAGGTACGAACCCGATTTTTCCGGAGTTCTCCCCTGGATCATCCTATTCGGAACAGTAATCGGAGCTTTGATCCTTGCTGTTATTCGCACCCCTTACCTTACCGTACCCCTAAAAATCAGGAGAGTTATTATTGTTCTGGTTATCGGACTTCTATTTATTGCTCCCTGCATCTGGTCATGCACACCGGTGATATACCAGGGGAATTCGAAATTGCCGGTAGCCGGGCCGAGCCTGGTATCAGGAGCAGGAGGATTTCAAGGAATGAACCATGGAATGGAGGAGTATAATTCATCAGCCCTATACATGTATCTCTCATCTCATCAGTCAGGAGAACGGTACCTGGTAGCGGTTGAGAGTTCCAGGACGGCAACTGATTTTATTATCACCTACGGTGCCCCAGTTATGACGATGGGAGGATATTCAGGGACTGATCCTATCCTGACTGTTGAAAAACTTAAAGATTATATCAGTTCAGGAAAGATTCGGTACTTCCTGATTGGTGGAGGAAATCCGGGCATGCCTGGCAGAGATAATTCCGGTGTTACCACCTGGATTAAGGACAGTTGCCCGGTCATTGATGATGCCGGAGTGAATACCGGAGATCAATCGGTCAGAACAGAACAGACTCTCTATGACTGTAAGGGAATTGTATAAAAAGTCTGTAATATCGTGGATCTGAAAAATTGGCGGGATAAAACCTGTAGAGGAATGGTTGATCACCCGCCTTTCTTATTCGGACATTGAGCCTTGACAATCCCTTTTCCTCTTGGGTTCAGTGTCGTAATGAGTATCCTGAAGTTATTCTTACTTGTTCATAGAGATTCAATAGGTGTCTGTATTGGAACGCCATTATAATCCGTGATCACCTTTTTTGACCAGATAATAATATGAGAATTCCGACCACCAGGCTGATAATTACCAGCCCATTCGGGAGGCCCGCTTGGGTCGCAACCGGTACCGGGGTCTGAACCGGAGTAGGGGGGATTGTTGGAAGGGCAGTTGGTGGAGGGGGGAGTATTATCATAACCCCGGTTACCGGAAGCGTCTGTCCCTGGACTGTCTGAACTTTAGTAACAAAATCAGTATATCCTGTTTTTTGGAGGGTCACCGTGTGCTCACCGGACACCAGATTGCTCAGGGTGACCGGGGTAATTCCCCGGTATTCGTTATCAATGAGGACATTTGATCCTGAAGGTTCAGAATTGATCCGAATGGATGTTTCTCCAGTAACCTGTTCCTGAATATCGCTGAGAACCACATTTATGGTCTTAACTTCGTCCCGCTCTACCTGCACTATTCGTGAGTATGGGACATATCCTGAGTACTGTACCCGTAACTCGTATGTCCCAGGAACAAGGTTTGGAATCTCAAGAAATCCTGAATATGGTGTTTTCCCCCGGTATTTACTATTCAGGTACACTTCTGCCCGAGCAGGAGTACTGATGATCTGAATGGATCCGGTACGATACCAGTCACGTGAATAATACGTGTAGGAGTAAAAATCTTTGTCATCATACGACTGGTGCCGGATATAAGGGGGAGAGTCATCGTACACCGGGTAGATACTTCCTACCGGTTCATACCACCGTGGTGTCGGGGTCGGATAAATGTATGGCTGGTCTATCGTATTTTGATATGGAACATGATATTGAAGATCCGGGTATGAAATTCTTTCATCAGGAGATGGGTTCACAACAACCAGAGAAGGGTCAGTTCCGGGATTCGGGGGGGTAGCCGGAGCGGGTTGCTCTGGATGGGATACCGGTTCAGGATATGAAATCCGTTCATCTGGCGATGGTTTTACGATAACCGGAGAGGGATCAGTTCCAGGATACGGATTGATAACCGGGGAAGGTTGCACTGGCTGGTATCCCGATTGAGGGTATGAAAACCTTTCATCAGGTGTTGGGGTCCTGTCTCCAGATGAAAGCTGATCCCCTGAACCTGGCCATACCAGGTAACCATTTGTTCCGAGGATGGGATCATTGAGTAAGATGGAGGGATTCGGTGAGGAAGAACCCGAATATTCCCTTATCGACGTTGCTGCAGATGCAGTGCATATGAGTACTGACAGAAGGCATATCCCAAAAAGGAGTGATTTTTTTTGTTGGTGCATACCCACTATTCCTCGATCATTGAAGATGAAACTATCTCAGTACTATTCAAAGTCACTGCCAGATACCCGGGTGATAGAAGGGCAGACCCAATTTCATACTGTGAGTTGTTGCATGGAGACAAATAATCCTCCCTATTATGGTATGTCTGGAAGCTATCCTACCTACTTAAGCATAAACCTGTTAATAATCCCCATGTTTTTTCAGTTTTGGGTGCCAAACAGATATATTATACCTGGTACCAAAAGGGATTTAAGAACCAATTTGGAAAGGCATTAAAAATTGATCCAAATGATACCGCTGCTCAAAAATGAAGAAATATTGCAGTGAGTGAATTAAACAACTATATACCAAGCTCTCATGCTTGGATTTGAAATTCAGAGAATTAGAATTAGAATTACTCCACTGGTTCATTCCTCTTCATCATTTTTTTTATATCTCATATTTCCCGATCTCCGAGGAGAGCGTATCGACAACACCGTTCAGATCCCCGACCAGATGACTGATCTGATCAATCGCAGCTGTTGATTCCCGGGTAATGTCAGATGATTTTTGAGCCTCCCTGGCAGTCTCCCGTACCAGAGAAGATACCTCATTGATACTCGCGGTTATCTCCTGGACTGATGCAGCCTGTTCCTCAGAAGCAGATGCCACTTCTTCAACATTTTTACTAATCTTTGCAACTGACTCAACAATCCTGGCAAATACCAAAAGAGTCTCTTTCATTGCCACATTACCCGTCTTCACATCATTATCCGCAGTCTCCATGGCAACTGCTGCAGCCTGTGACTTTTGTTGAAGCTCCTGGATCATATCAGTAATATTCTCCGCTGATCTCCTGGAATCCTGTGCCAGTGATTTTACCTCTGCAGCAACCACGGCAAACCCACGCCCAGCATCTCCCGCCCGGGCAGCTTCTATGGCTGCATTCAACGCGAGAAGATTCGTCTGTTTGGATATATCAGAGATCAGATTAACAATCTTTCCAATCTCATGCATCTGGCTCCCGATGTCAGTAACGATCTCATTGACCTCTGAAGTTGACCGGGTAATACCATCCATCCCCTGTTCTGCTTTTTTCGCGACAGCTGTACCTTCTTCACAGAGTTGATTCGTGGCATATGAAATCTTAAAGACAGAATCGGCTTTTTCTGATACCTGCCCGACGGTAACGGAGAAATCCTCAATTGCAGTCAGGACCTGGAACAATGAATCGTTGCATTTTTCTGCATTTTTCGTAACCTGTTCAGAATTATGGGTAACCCCTTTTGCCCCGGCTGCTACCTCTTCAAGACTTGCTGCCGCCTCTTCTGCACTTGCAGCAATATGACCCACCTGGTTGTGCACAACCTGAAACGGAGTGATTACCGCATTCAGGGTTGCATTGACCCCCTCCACGACCTTCCTGAAATCACCCTGATGTAGCGTCGCATCAGCCCGGCTCCTGAGTTTTCCTGAAACGGCCGCCTTTGCGAGTATCTCTGCATCTGATATGAGAAGATTGATAGCATCAATGCATGTATTGAGATTGTTCTTGATCACATTGAAATCACCATGATATGAATCAGTGATTTTATCAGGGATCAATCCTTGTGAGATCAGATCCACATATTTTGCAGCAACATTGAGTGGACCGATATACGCATCAAGCATATCATTGATCCCTTTGATCATCATCCCATTTTCACCAGGATAGCGACTATGATCTGCCCGGACATCCAGTTTTCCGGCAAGGGCTGCATTGATGAGCAATTTTATGTCATCATTACGCAGATGGATGACATCAATCAGGGAATTCAGGTTGTCTTTGATCTCATTAAAGTCACCATGATATTCCTGGCTTATTTTGGGAGGAACCTCTCCCTTGCTGATTCGATCAATGTATTCAGCGGAAAGGTTGATCGGGCCGATATACGCATCAAGCATATCATTGATCCCTTTGATCATCTTTCCATTCTCACCAGGATAGCGACTATGATCTGCCCGGACATCCAGTTTTCCGGCAATGGCCGACTTGATCAGCAGTTTTATGTCATCATTACGCAGATGGATGACATCAATCAGGGAATTCAGGTTGTCTTTGATCTCATTAAAGTCACCACGATATTCCCGGGTTATCCTGGGAGGGATCTCTCCTTTGGATATCCAGTCCACATACGAGGCAGTTTTATTGAAGGGAACAATTATTGCATCAATGATATTGTTCACCTCTTCAAGGATTGTCCTGGCATCCCCATCATACGATATCGGATCAGCCCGGGCAGTCAGATTACCATTTTGAATTTCGCGTGCGAGGTAAGTGATCTCACTGACCACTCCAACTTTGCGTTGATCAACGAGATCATAATTTAGGTTTTCAATGAGAATCTTATCTGGAGTCATTTTATTATCCCTCAAAGGTGGCTTGTTATGGACGTGATTCTGTAATACAAACCAGAAATATCCTGAAAATTATTGAGTATCGACTCAATTCTTCCGTATACTCCGCTTCCCGATACGCTGTAATTATTCAAGAATATACATAAACATGCCTTAACCTTAAACGACAATATTTAACCAATTGGTTCAGGATAGTATCCTCTTCACTCAGAGATCAAGAGGAGAAGTCCAATAAGAAATATAGAAGGAGTGAGCAGATACCAGGCATGGGAGAACAAACCACCCGGATATTAAATCATTACGGCAAGGAAGGTTGGGAACTGGTCTGTGTGATCTGGTTCTGGCATTATCTGAAACATCTAATTAATAGTTGATTACTGGTCACCCACAGTTATTCGAATCCGGTATCCATCCCATTCTAACCCACCGCTGGTACTCATCCGGCCGGGTGATTTTATTCTCCTCTACCATACCCTGGAAAAACCTTTGGTTATCTGCGATCTCCGCCTCCTAATCCGGGCTCCCAGGTTTTTCAAAGATAGTCTATACCAGCTGCCTGCCAAGGTCACGGGCAGCAGGTTCACCCCTCGCGATTGTATCGGGGTCATCTTCTTGCAGAACACTCACCCTTCGATGGTTACCCCTCAGGTAATTGATAACATGGTCCAAGTAGACGACGACCACCGGAGATGAACGTTGTCGCGATGGAACAGTCATACCGGCCAATGCTGGATAACATTCACGCCCTACAGATTCTGCACCGGGATTGCACTATTTCCGGTGTGCGCCAGGATGGTCCTGGGCATATCAATGCCTAACGCCTCTTTTAAAACCTCCTCAATAGTCTCCACCTGAACAAACGTAAGTTCGCTCCTGACATCTTCGGGCACGTCCTTCAGATCCCGCTCGTTCTCTTTGGGTAGGATCACGGTTCTGATTCCTGCACGGTGAGCAGCAAGTATCTTCTCTTTGATCCCGCCCACCGGCATGACAGCACCACTCAGGGTGATCTCACCAGTCATGGCAAGGTTCGGATCAACAGTCTTCCCGGTGATAAGCGAGGTGAGTGCCGTGAATATCGTCACTCCGGCGGAAGGGCCGTCCTTGGGAGTTGCACCCGATGGCACATGGATGTGGATATCACTGGAAAGGAAGTTCATTCCAGTCTCTGCATTGAGGAGGCGGGAGCGAATGAGACTTAATGATATTGTAGCGGACTCCTTCATCACGTCACCCAGTTGGCCGGTTAGGGTAAGTTTACCGGTACCGGGCATGAAGGTCCCTTCGATGAAGAGGATCTCTCCACCGACCGGTGTCCAGGCAAGGCCGGTAACGACGCCGGGGACGGGTTCTTTACGTGCCACTTCCTGTCTGATCAATTCTTTTCCCAGAATCACAGAAAGGGTGTCGGTGGTCACTACGAACGGCAACTCAGTTTCTCCAGATACAATCTTCTCAGATACATACCGAGCCGTTTTTGCAAGTTGTTTCTTAAGCCACCTAACACCTGCCTCACGAGTGTACTTTTCGATGATCACCTTCAGGGCTGAATCTTCTACCCGGAGTTTTTCTGCATCAAGGCCATGTTCTTGTAATATCTCAGGAATCAGGTGGTCTTTTGCGATGGAGAATTTTTCGTTCTTCGTATAACTCGATATCTCAATCAATTCCATTCGGTCAAGGAGCGGGGCCGGGATTGTTGCAAGAGAGTTGGCTGTCGCGATGAACAGGACATCAGAAAGATCATACGGGACTTCCAGGTAATGATCCGAGAAGGTGTTGTTCTGCTCAGGGTCGAGAACCTCAAGCAGGGCACTCGCCGGGTCTCCTGAGTATGAAAGGGATAACTTGTCAATCTCGTCAAGGATGAAGATGGGATTGGTAGTACCTGCTTTTTGTATTCCCTGGATAATCCTTCCAGGCAGAGCTCCGACATATGTCCTCCGGTGCCCTCGTATCTCAGCTTCGTCCCTGACACCACCGAGACTGACACGGACATACTTTCTACCAAGAGCTTCGGCGATACTCTTTCCCAGGCTGGTCTTACCCGTACCGGGAGGACCGGCGAAGAGAAGGATTGAACCCTGTTTCTCGTGCTTTAGTTTCATGACTGCAAGGTGTTGGATGATCCGTTCTTTGACCTTCTCAAGACCGTTGTGATTCCTGTCAAGTATCAGGCGGGCCTGTTTTATATCAATCTCCTTCTTCTCTTCGGATGCCCAGGGAAGGTCGAGCAGGAGATCCAGGTAATTCCGGATTACGGAACTTTCATGGTTTTGGCTCCCACCGGTCTCGAGTTTTCTCGCCTCCTTCAATGCCTTTTTCCTGATATCTTCCGGCATCTTTGATTTTTCTATGCGGTCCCGGTATCCCTCCTCACTACCATTGCTTTCATCCTCACCAAGCTCTTCCTGGATGACCTTGAGCTGCTCTCGAAGCATCGCTTCCCGGTTTGACTTGCTCACCCGGTCAGAGACTTTTTTTGCCATCTCGATGCGGATATTGATATCATCTCTTTTCCTGATGAGGAGGTTTAGGAATGAGACGTACCGTTCACGAACCGAGACAATTTGAAGGAGATCTTGTTTTTCAGATACGGTTACCGGTAAGAAAGGCATGACAAACCCCATGATCTGGTCGATGGATTGCATCTGCTCAATGGGTTTTGTAAACTGTTCAGAGCCAGTAAAACGACTGCTGATCTCATGGATAGTTCCGATAATATCTGCGAAGATCTGATTTTCAAGGCCTTCATCAAGATCCTGAGTATCAGGAACCAGTTCGTATGAAGTATAGAGATGTCCATTAATCTCTGAAATGGATAGAGATTTAGCCCGCTGCTCGACCTGTGCACAGATAAGATATCCATCATCGGCAGGTTGTATATGCAGGATCCGAAGCAGATTACCGATATTATACAGTGCCTCTTGTGTTAATTCTGACGGGATTATTCCAGCCTTAACTGTGAGAGCGATTGCATACGCACCTTTGTCATCTTCCATCGCATTTTTGAGCAGTTCTCCAGTTATCTGGTCAACCTGAAACTTTGTCCGGCTGGCCGGATAGAGAACAATTTCAAAGAGCGGTATGACAATTCTTTCCAGAGTTTTATCATTTTTTTCTAGTATCATGATTTTTCCATTCATTTAGTTTGAGTTTACCTAACTAAAGTGCAGGATAAAAAAATTACCTGACCTTCTGCAGGATCCCAATAAGGTGATCCAACTCTTGTTCGTCCAGTGAATTCACCATTCGTTCAATTACCCGGTGTAATGCAGCCTGTTCGGCTTTTGCAATTTTCTGCCCTTTTTCAGTCAGACGGATGTAGAGGATCCTCCCGTCATTCGGGCAGGGTTCCCGGTATACACACTCCATCCGGACAAATTTATTGATCAGTTCGGTGATCGTGGGTTTGGAGTTCCTGGTAATTTCAGCAAGTCTGCTGAATGTAACCCCCTCATGTTCATCAATGATCTTTAGATAGGCGATCTGCTTCACCGTGATATTCGATAATCCACATTCAGAGAAGATGGTGCAGGAACATTCGCTCCTAATCCTGAGCACGTTTTCAAACACTTCAAACAGATGCTCTTCTCTCTCCACCATACTCCTATCCTCATTAGTTAGGGCTTGCCTAACTATAAAGATATCGGGAGTGATAAAATTCAATCGGATATACTAGGGCCAGGTAGAAATTGGAAAAGAGTAAATAGGGAAGATTCTATACTCATTCTGGTAAAAAATTTGAGATATGAGACTGCTCTAAAAATTTAGAGCAAATTATGGTCATTGAAAATCTGTGAGTACTTAGAATCAGTGGCCTGAATATGATTAATGAGCCAGTCTTTTAAAAAAGTCATCACCTCAATAGACAGACCCAGTTTTTTATTATCCAGATTATTCTGATAGTCAGTTATTTTCTGAACAAATATCGCATGTTGTTTCTTCTGATCAGCTAACCCAGAATATCCAAATTTTTGCATATATTGTTCTTCTTTGGAGAAGTGTTCTACCGTATAATCATGAAGATTTTTAAGAACTTCAGAGAGAGTTGCATTCCCTTTTCCTTCAGACATCGCATTATGGAGCTGACCCATAATACTGAATAGGCGTTGATGCTGTTCATCCATCTCCTTAACGTGGACAGAGTACTTAGTATCCCAGGTGAAAAAAGCCATACAGTATTCCTTCCTTACTAGATATTGAATGTATTGTTGAGAAGAGCCCGGTTTTTTGGTTCTAGAACCAGGTAATTATCACCCACTGGTTGCTGCATCGAAGAAAATGCTCCCTGCTAATTCAGGAGTCGAACATTCTGAAAGGTACCGTCCAGGTGAGTAGTAATAGTCTCTTCGAGAGTCTTACAGCACTCAGCACAGTAAGAACGAATTTTGTCATAACAGTTCCCTCTCATCCGGCCTATATCCCACGGCGAATATGCGAGCACCATGCCGGCGATACTGCTCCCAAAATCGCCCATGATCTTACTTGAGATGAGCAGATCACATCCATCTCATTTGATACGAAATTTATATCCCTTTCACCAGGTTCCGTTTCTGAATTTTTTTAGCAGACCCGATAAACACCAGGGTTACGACCATAAGCACCAACATATCAAGCCATGGCGGGTAGACTGCATCACCATTCAGACCTGCATGGAACAGATCCACAAGATAGGTCAGTGGTGAGAGCGAGGTGAGGATCCACATCC
>JAZDKH010000326.1:0-5835 GCA_043803325.1 Methanobacteriota archaeon
TTTATCCCGGTACGCTCCTTCTCCTGTTGCTCAAGATCCGCGATCCACTGTCTCCCGTCACGGGAGATAACTCTGATACGATCGAGTTCCTCATGGTAGCCATCCCTGATAACCCCTCCTTTCCGGATAAGGACTGGGGGATCATCAACAATTGCTCTCTGAATCAGGGATACCATAGAACTGAGATCTCCTATCTCCTCTAAGGCATTGGACAGAGCCTCAGGAAGACCGGATTCCATCGATAGAACAGATCGCACTGAATGAGCAGCAGAGGCGGCAGTGCAGAGGGTTACGAGGTCACGCGGACTGGCATTCCCATATGATATCCTCCCTGCTATCCGTTCAATATCAGCAAATCGGTGTAGCAGACTCCTGATATCCTGCCTCTCTGCGGAATTGGCCCGAAAGAATTCCACTGCATCAAGACGTTCTTCTATCGCATGCACTGACCGGAGTGGGGCTGTGATCCACCGCCTTATCAAACGTCTCCCCATGGGAGACTGAGTAAGATCGATCGTCCCCACCAGCGTCCCGTCCTCATTTCGATCCCTGATATTAGAGACGAGTTCAAGGTTCCGAAGGGTGACAGCGTCAAGGATAAGATATTCTGACTGCAGATTACTGGAGAATGATCTGATATGAGTCAGGGGATCGAACTGTGTCTTCTGGGCATACGCGAGAGCAGCACCAGCAGCCGCAATCGCATCAGGCATCCCGGAACAAGAGTATTGGCTCAGATCAGCAAGACCAAACTGTCGACAGAGGAGGGCAGAAGCCATAACAGGATCAAATAGAGACGGGTCTAACGGGGATATCAGAGGAACAAACCGGGATACCGCATCTGCAAGTATATCATGTCCCACCGGGATGATACATTCCGCAGGCCGGAACCTGGCAATATCTGAGCGGAGAGACTCCCCATGCTCATCATATGGGATTTCTGTTACCTGAAAATCACCGGTTGAAATATCAAGAAACGCAAGTCCGAGTCTTTTTTTCTTCCGGTTCATCACTGCAGCCATCAGATACCGGGCATTTTCTCCAGACAGGAGTGCTGCATCAATGACAGTGCCCGGAGTTACTACTCTGACAACATCACGTTTGACAATTCCTTTTGCTTTTTTGGGATCCTCAATCTGCTCACATATAGCGACCTTATATCCCCGGGATATCATCCGGGAAAGATACCCGTCCAGAGCATGGTACGGAATACCAGCAAGGGGGATCTCCTGACCATCAGGCATGCGACCACGTGAGGTGAGGGTGATCTCCATCTCCCTGGCGCATATCTCTGCGTCCTCACAAAAAGTCTCATAAAAATCACCCATCCGGAAGAATATAATGCAGTCAGGGTACTGCCGTTTTGCCTCATAGAACTGCTGCATCGCAGGGGTTACCTTCCCTTCCTTTCGGCTGGGCAGAGGGGATGCAGGGGTGTTTTTCCCATGGTCGGGGGTTGAAATTGAAGGGGGGGTGGTCGTATCTCTACCTCCCTTACGAATCTGCCGTAATCAGATAAACAACCTTTCTTCAGACAATACGTTGCGAAAATACCCTCTTTTCAGAAAGAAAGTATGGAGATGCCAGGGAGAGGAGGATGCCAGTATGATGACCACAAGAGAACTGACCGAAGGGAGATTAATACTGAATGCAGACCAGATATTTGTATTATGAAAGTTGCCATCATCGGCGCTTCCGGTTATACCGGGGGAGAGCTCTTCCGGCTCCTGAACGCCCATTCCCGGGCTGAGGTAGTCTGTGCAACCTCTCGGCAGCTTGCCGGAAAACCAGTTACCATGCAGCACTCCCACCTGACCGGATTTACTGATATCACCTTCACAAATCCTGATATCAGTTCACTCGATGTGGATATCGCCTTCCTCGCTGTGCCCCATACTGCAGCTATGGCATATGTACCTGCGATGATAGAACAGGGAATCAAAGTCGTTGACCTCTCAGCTGACTACCGGCTTGCAAAAGAGATCTATGAGGAGGTCTATGGAGTCTCACATACCGCATACTTCCCTGCACCATATGGTCTGTGTGAACTTCACCGGGAGCAATGTAAAAACGCAGAATTCATCGCAAATCCCGGTTGTTTCCCGACCGGAGCAACCCTTGCTGCAGCGCCCCTGGCCGAATATGCACATACTATCATCTATGACGCGAAATCAGGAGTGTCAGGGGCCGGGGACAACCCTTCAGATGCCACCCATTACCCAAACGTAGGAGATAATTTTACTGCATATAAATTGACGAGCCATCGCCATCTTGCTGAGATGCGCCAGGAGATGGGATACCTCAAGTCAGGGGCAAAGGTATACTTTACCCCCCATCTCCTTCCAGTCAACCGGGGGATCCTGACTACTGCCCATATACTGCTCAAAGAACCCATGGAGCAAAAGGAGGTTGAACAGATGTACAGGGAATTTTATGCTAAAGAGCCCTTTGTCAGATACCAGCGCCCGTCGCTGAATGCGGTGAGGGGATCTAACTTCTGTGACGTGATGATCGAAGTATCAGAAGACCGGGTGGTAGCGGTTTCTGCAATAGATAACCTGGTGAAAGGAGCGAGTGGTCAGGCAATACAGAATATGAACCTGATGTGCGGACTCAAAGAGACAGAGGGTCTCTGGAGCCCGGCAGTGCTGCCATAAAAAATAACGGAGAAATTAAATGTTAGTACAAGAAGCGATGACCCCAGACCCGATAACCTGCAACGTGAAAGACACCGTATCATCAGTCGGAGTACTGATGAGGACAAAGCGTATCGGCGGATTACCAGTGATGGACGACGGGAGGCTTGCCGGGATGATCACCGAGACTGATCTCCTGAAACTGCTTATGACCAAAGGGCCATCAGACGACCTCTGGCTGCCGTCACCCTTTGAAGTTATTGAACTCCCTATTCGGGAGTTCATTAACTGGGAGCGGACGAAGGAAGCCCTCACCGACATAGGAAGCCGGGATGTCAGGTCTGTTATGAGCACTCCCGTGATAACCATATCCCCGGGTGAAGATATCGAATCTGCTGCGTCGCTGATGCTCCAGAAAAAGATAGACCGGCTTGCGGTGGTAGACAACGGAAAACTCACCGGTATCATAACCCGGGAAGATATTGTCTGGGCAATTTCAGGGAAGAAAGAGGCTGATGCATGAATGATCTGCAATCGATCTGTGCCGTTGACGGAGTAACAGCTGCGGGTATCAAAGAAGGGAAATTCGGCCTTGCACTCATCAGAGCAGAAGGGGTGGCTGCTGCAGCATTCACAAAAAACATCGCGAGGGCAGCACCCATCATTCTGATGCAGGAGCGAATAAAAAACGGCAGGCTCTCTGCGACGATCACCAACAGTGGATGTGCAAATGCCCTAACAGGAAAGCGTGGAGTGGCTGATGCTGAGGAGATGGCAGTAATCGCCGCAGAAGTACTTTCAGTCAGTCCGCTGGAGGTAGGGGTAGCCAGTACCGGCGTGATCAGCAGGTACGTAAATCTCCCCCTTATCAGAGACCAGTGCCACCGTGTTGCTCCATCCCTCTCAAGGAATCCTGCTGCAGAGATAGCGGCAGCGAAAGCCATTATGACCACTGACCTTGTGGAAAAACATGCCCTGATTCAGAGAGAAGGATTCACCATTGGAGGGATCTGTAAGGGATCAGGCATGATAGCGCCCAATATGGGAACTATGCTCGGATATGTGTACACAGATGTGGACATAAAGGCTCAGGATCTCCAGGAGGCCCTGAAAACTGCGGTAAGAAGGAGTTTTAACCGTGTGGTGGTGGATGGCGATACCAGTACTAACGATGTGGTCTTCTGCACTGCAACCGGGACTGCCGGAAAAGTGAATCTGAATGAGTTCACTGCAGCACTTGAGGAATGTTGTATCAGCCTGGGAAGACAGATAGCAAAGGATGGAGAAGGTGCAACAAAACTGATAGAGGTCCACGTACAGGGGGCACGAACTGAGGAGGAGGCTGACCTGGTAGCTCGGACAGTCGTAGGATCCCCTCTGGTCAAGACAGCGATATATGGGGAAGACCCGAACTGGGGAAGGATCGTCGCAGCAGCCGGGAGATCCGGAGCAGAGTTTGAACCAGAGTTGGTATCTTGCTGGATAGCCGGTTCCGGCATCCGGGCAGCAGTCTGTATGCAGGGAGCCCTGAGTGAAGATCTTACTGAAGCAAAAGCGGCACTTGGCGGAAGAGAGATCAGGATCGAACTCGATCTTGCTGCAGGGAACGGAAGTGCAACAGCCTGGGGATGTGACCTGACAGAGAAGTACGTCGAGATCAACGGGAAGTATACAACATGAAGCGTGAAGACGTCCTGATGGAGGCATTGCCATACATCCGCCGGTTTCATGGGAAGACCCTGGTAATCAAACTTGGTGGTCACGCAATGGTGGACGGAGCGATCCTTGACACCGTTGTCAGAGATGTAGTTCTGCTTCAGCTTATTGGAATGCGGATTGTCCTGGTTCATGGGGGGGGACCTGAGATCACTGAGAAGATGAAGGCACTTGGAAAAGAGCCTAAATTTGTTGGTGGGCTTCGGATTACCGATGATGAGACCCTTGAGGTAGCACAGATGGTTCTGGTGGGAAAGATCAATTCAAAGATCGTCTCACTTATCTCGAAGGCAGGAGGACGGGCCATCGGGATATCAGGGAACGATGCAAATCTCATCATCGCGAAGAAGATGGACCGACAGAAGGTACAGATTGAAAACCGGGAGGAAGAGGTTGATCTCGGGCATGTCGGAGAGATAGAAGAGATATGCCCTGAGGTCCTTAACACTCTGCTTGACAACGGGTACATTCCGGTCATCGCCCCACTCGCTATCGACCGGACTGGCAATGATCTCAATATCAACGCTGATACTGCAGCAGGTGAGATCGCTATCTCTCTGAGTGCCTACAAATTGATCAGTATGACTGATGTGGATGGAATCATGGACAGGGATCGGACTAAGGTATTCAGACAGATGACCAAATCTGAAGCAGAAAAACTCATTAAATCGGGTGATATCTCTGAAGGTATGATCCCCAAAGTTCTTGCTGTCCTCCGTGCCATTCAGGGCGGTGTTATCTACTCTCATATCATCAACGGAAATATAAGCCACAATCTCATCCTCGAACTCTTCACCGCTGAAGGAGTCGGGACGATGCTCACCCTGAAGGAAACGGAGACGTAATGAGAGATCAACGGACCTGTCACCTACTCAAGCCAGCCTGGACATGTCCGATAACCTCTATCGTGACCTCTCTATTTCTGGTACTCCTATACCTCACAAGTTGTGCATCAGGGGCTGTATTTCTGAAAAACGGGAGTGATGTAACCGGGAATAACACATTCGAAACGATCATATCAGATGCCAATACCACAGCAGGGAACTATTCGATAGATTTCTTCTATAACACCCACTGTGGTGCCTGTCATGTAGCAATGACCTATTTGAATGAGTACAACGCCGCCCATCCGGAGACTATCATCAACTCCTATGATCTCTTCAATAGTTCTGATAACCTGGCCCTGTTTGGGGAATATAAAACAGCATACCACCGCAGTTATGTATCAGTACCGTCAATATTCATCGGAAATGTAGGACTCGAAGGTGAGTCTGCAATCAGGGAGCATTTTGAACCCCTTGTTGCATGGTATGAAAAAGATCGAAATACTTCTGCCTTCCTTGCGGATAATCGGGCGTCTCCATATGAAATAAAGACTCACCGTATGCTTATCAGCATCCCACTGGTTCTTTTCGCCGGAATAATTGACGGAATTAACCCATGCGCGAGTGCTGTCCTTATCTTTTTGTTCATCTATCTGCTG